>DATFAJ010000400.1:0-2961 GCA_035254745.1 Candidatus Methylomirabilota bacterium
GCGGCGGGCTCACGGTGGCCACCCTGCTGGCCCTGCGCGACGCCCGTCTGCCCCTCCCCGCGGGCGGGGTCTGCATCTCGCCGTGGGTGGACCTGACGTTCAGCGGCGCGACCTACCGTACGCGGGCGGCGGTCGATCCCATCGTGAAGCGATCCGGGATCGACGAGATGGCCCGCGCGTACCTCGGCGCCACCGCGGCACAGACACCGCTCGCCTCGCCGCTCTTCGCCGACCTGCGCGGCCTGCCGCCGCTCCTGATCCACGTGGGCAGCGACGAGGTCCTCCTGGACGACGCGGTGCAGCTCGCGGACCGGGCGAAGGCGGCGGGCGTGGACGCGACGCTCGAGGTGTGGGACCGCATGATCCACGTCTGGCACTGGTTCCTGCCGATGCTCGACGAGGCCCAGACCGCCGTCGACGGCATCGGTCGCTTCGTCCAGTCGCGGGCCACCTAGCCCGCCACGCGACGTCGGCCTACATCTGGCTGTTGGGCTCGCAGTACCCCTCTCGGAGCCCGCCCGGGTGCCACCACCCGCCCCCGCGCTCGCACTGGGCCTGTAGCTCGGCCGGGGTGTAGGTCGGGGGCACCGGCGGGCCCGAGGCGGCGCAGCCCGCCAGCCCGGCCAGGGCCAGGCCGAGGACGGCCGCCGGAATCGCTCGCGCCACGCCACGCACAGCGGGCACACTACACCCCGGCCGCGCCGCTTGCGATCTCTCGACGCTTCTGGGACGATCCGGCCATGCGGGAGCAGCCCTTCCCGATCATCCGGCACCCGGTCGCGGGCGCCCGCACCCCGATCCTGGTCAGCGTCCCGCACTACGGCACGCAGCCCCTGCCGCACATCACGCGCGACGACTACTCGGAGCCCTGGTTCGAGACCTTCGCCTACGGCTTCGCCGACACCTTCGCGAGCGATCTCTACCACGACCTCCACGAGCACGGGGCCACCGTGCTGGCCACCCCGTTCTCGCGCATGTTCGTGGACGTCAATCGCCGTCGCGACGACTTCGAGCATCACGACGGGGAGGTGCGCTCCCGGCGCGGGGTGGTGCGCACCCACACCATGCGCGAGGTGCCCATCTTCACGCGCCCCCTCGCGCCGGCCGATCTGGAGGCGCGCCTGCGCGCGCTCTACGATCCGTACTACACCGCGTGCGAGGCGCTCCTCGGCCGCCTGCGCGACGCCTACGGCTACGCGTTGCTGCTCGACGCCCACACCGGCAGCCCTCGCCGCATGAAGGACCACCAGGTCATCATCGGCACGCGCCACGGCGCCACCTGCGCGCCCGCCCTCGCCGAGACGGTGGCCGCCATCTTCACGCGCCACGGCTTCGAGGTGCACGACAACGTCACCGGCTACACCGGCGGAAACATCGTGGCCACCTTCGGCCGGCCCGACGCGCGCCGGGTCCACGCCATCCAGCTCGAGATCAACGCCTCCCTGCTGATGGCGACCGGCCGGGAGGAGTTCATCGCCCTCATCTCCCGCGGCGAGGTGCCCGAGAAGGCGGACGGCAACATCGCCCGGGTCCGGGACTGCCTCCGGGAGGTGATGGCCGCCGTGCCCGCGGCCCTGGCGACCTTTCACGAGCGGGCCGACTGACCCGCTGCCGCGGGAGGCCCGGACCGGTTAAGATCGTCCCCATGCCCGACCACACCGACCGCAAGCTCGAGATCGTCACCGAGATCCCCGAATCCGCCATGGTCGTCTTCGCCCACCCCGACGACGCCGAGATCGGCTCGGGCGGGGTCGTCGCCCGCTGGGTGGCCGCCGGCTGCGACGTGACCTACGTGCTGTGCACCAACGGCGACGCCGGCACCGCCGACCGGAACCTGAGCCCGAGCGAGCTCGCCCACAAGCGGGCACACGAGCAGCGGGCCGCCGCCGACTTCATGGGGGTGCGGCACGTGGAGATGCTCGGGTATCCCGACGGCTTCCTCGAGGACACCCGGGAGTTCCTCGGCGACGTGGTGCGGGCGATCCGGCGCCATCGCCCGCACACCGTGTTCGTCCACGATCCGTACCGGATCAAGGGCTTCCAGCACCGCGACCACCGCAAGGCCGGCATCGTGACCACCGACGCGGTCTATCCCTACGCGCGCGACCACCTGCACTTCGCGGAGCAGATCACCCGCGACGGCCTCGAGCCCCACAAGGTGCGCGAGCTCTGGTACTGGGGCGCCGACGAGCCGGACATCATCGTCGACGTCACTCCCGGGATCGAGCGGCAGATCGCGGCGCTGGTGCGCCACCAGAGCCAGGTCCCCGGCTTCAACGTGCCGGAGGGCGCGACCATCGGCGAGCGGGTGAAGAAGAACGCGGCCGAGCAGGCGGCCGGCTACGGCTTCGAGTACGGCGCAGTCTTCCGTCGTCTCGTCGCGCGCCGCTAGCCGGCGGCGCGCATCCTGGGTTCAGTACTCCGAGAGGAGGCGGTCGACCATCGCCCGGGCTGCGGCCCAGTCGTAGGCGCGGAACATGCGGCGGTTCACCACCGGCTGGGCCGCCGAGTAGAACATCTCGTATTGCAGCTGGCGGCCCCCGTATTCGGTGCCGATGAAGTCCCAGATCAGCTTGAGGAGCTTCACCCGATCGCGCGCGGGGGTCCCGATCGACCCGTAGTAGCGCTCGGTGGCGGCCCGGGTCTCGGGCGAGTCGAAGCTCCGCTCCGACGACGGCAGGTTCTGAAAGGCCCCGCCGGCCAGCTCGCGCACCGTCCGGTAGAGGTCCCCGACGAGCCGCCGCTGCAGGCTCATTCCCGCGTAGACGTACTGCGGGTGCGGGCGCGCGTACCCCTCGCTCACCAGCGGGCGCCGCTCGGCGGCGGTCACCAGGGCGTCGAAGGCGGCGCAGAAGGTGGCGATGTCGCCGCCGAGGGTCGCCTGGGTGGTCGGGTCCCCCTCCCCGCGCCCCACCTCGACCAGCTTCACCGCGAGCCCGGCCAGCAGCTCGAGCTTCACCC
>DATFAJ010000401.1:0-3085 GCA_035254745.1 Candidatus Methylomirabilota bacterium
CATGACGTGTCTCAGCCTGCTGCGCCTGGTGTCGCGGCCGGCCGCGCGCATCCTCGGCGGGCAGGTGTGGCTCGACGGCGAGGACCTGCTCGCCAAGAGCGAGGCCGAGATGCGGAGGATCCGGGGCCGGCGGATCGCGATGATCCTGCAGGACCCGATGAGCTCGCTCAACCCGGTGTTCTCGATCGGCATGCAGATGCGCGAGGCGGTCGGGCTCTACCACGGCCTCCGCGGGCGCGGGCTCACCGCGCGGGCCGCCGAGCTGCTGGCCGCGGTGCGCATCCCGTCGCCGGTGGAGCGGCTGCGCGCTTTCCCGCACCAGCTCTCGGGCGGCATGCGCCAGCGGGTGGTGGGGGCGATGGCCATCGCGGCGCCCCCGCGGCTGCTCATCGCCGACGAGCCCACCACGAGCCTCGACCTCACCATCCAGGCCCAGTACCTGGGCCTGCTCGAGGAGCTGCAGGAGCGGCACCGCCTGGCCCTGGTCTTCGTCACCCACAACCTCGGCATCGTGGCCCGGATCTGCGACCGCGTCGCGGTGATGTACGCCGGCCGCATCGTCGAGATGGGGCCGGTGCGGCGCCTCTTCACCCGGCCGGCGCATCCCTACAGCCGCGCGCTGCTCGAGTCGATCCCGCGCCTGGGCGCGCCCGCGGCGCGGCTCACCGCGATCGAGGGCCAGCCGCCCGACCTGGCGCGACTGCCCGCGGGCTGCGCCTTCGCGCCGCGCTGCCCGTCGGTGATGGAGCGCTGCCGGGTCGAGGCGCCGCCCGAGACGGTGGTCGAGGCCGGGCACGTGACGCGGTGCTGGCTGGAGGCGCCCGGCGCCGGCGCGACGGTCGCGGGGCCGCCGTGAGCGCGCTGCTCGAGGTCGAGGCGCTCACCAAGCACTTCCCGGTGCGGCGCGGGCTCCTGGGCCGGGCCACCGGGCTCGTGCGCGCGGTGGACGGCGTCTCGTTCACGATCGACCCCGGGACCACCCTCGGCCTGGTGGGCGAGTCCGGCTGCGGCAAGACCACCACGTCGAAGCTCGTGCTTGGGCTCGAGCGGCCGACCGCCGGGGCGATCCGCTTCCAGGGCGATGACGTGCTCGCCCTCGATCGCGCCCAGCTCCGCCGCTACCGGCGGGCCGTCCAGGCCGTCTTCCAGGACCCCTATGCCTCGCTCGACCCGCGCATGCGCGTGGGCACGATCGTGGCGGAGCCGCTGGTCATCAACGAGCGCCTCGACCGCGCGGCGCGGCGACGGCGCGTGCTCGAGCTCCTGGACCTGGTGAGCCTGCCCGCGCGCGCGGCCGATCTCTTCCCCCACGAGTTCTCGGGGGGCCAGCGGCAGCGCGTGGCCATCGCGCGGGCCCTCGCGCTCTCGCCGCAGCTCGTGGTGCTCGACGAGCCGGTCTCGGCGCTCGACGTGTCGATCCGCGCCCAGATCCTCAACCTGCTGCTCGACCTGCAGCAGCGGCTCGGGGTGTCGTACCTCTTCATCGCCCACGACCTGGCCGCGGTGGCGCACATGAGCCACACCATCGCGGTGATGTACCTGGGCCAGATCGTGGAGTGGGGGCCGGCCGACGTGGTCGCGCGCGAGCCGCGCCATCCCTACACCCAGGCCCTCTTCGCGGCCGCGCTGCCGATCGACTTCGACACCCCGCGGGCCGAGCCGGCGGTCTCGGGCGAGGTGCCGAGCCCGCTACGTCCGCCCGCGGGGTGCCGCTTCCACCCGCGCTGCCCCCACGCCATGCCTCATTGCGCGACCGACCCGCCCGCCTTGCGCCCCCACGCCGCCCGCCAGGTCGCCTGCCACCTCTACTAGGGGTCAGGTCTTACATTCCGACATTTTTTCGCCTGGTGGTGAGTCGTCGCGTTCCCGGAAAATGTCGGAATGTAAGACCTGACCCCGATCACGCGAGGAGGAGGCAGGCGGCGCCGGCGCAGGCGAGGAGGGCGGCGGTGAGGCGGCGGGCGAGATCGGGCTCGCCGAAGAGGGTGCGGCCCAGCAGCACCGCGAGGACCGCGGACATGCGGCGGATCGCGTTGACGTAGGCCGCGGAGGCCATGGTGAGCGCGGTGGTCTGCATCCCGGTGCCGGTCACGCCCAGGAGTCCGTGGCTCACGACCGTGACGAGGTTGGCGGGCCGCACGCTCTCGGCCAGATCGCGAGGCGTGGTCGCGAGCACGATCAGGGTGGTGAGGAGCGCGGTCGCCCCGTGCGAGGCGACCAGGTAGCTCGGCGGTCCCAGATGGCGCGCGCCGTAGCGGTCCACCGCGGCGAGGAAGCCCAGCAGGACCGCGGCGCCCAGGGCGTCGAGCGCGTCGCGCCGCGCGAACAGCGCCCGGGTCCGGACCAGGCGCCCGCCGGTGCCGCCCGAGAGGCTCACGGTGCCGGTGAGGGAGAGGGCGAGGCCGATCCAGCCGAGCGCGCTCGGCAGCCCACCCGAGAGTGCCGCGTCCGGCACGATGGTGAAGATCGGGCTCAGCGCGAGGATCGGCCCCACGATCGAGATGTCGCCGCGCGCACTCGCCCGCGCGAGGAGCCCGCTCATCCCGAGCACGAGCAGGCAGGAGGCGGCCACCGCGGGCCAGACCGGGCCCGGCGCGATGAACGGGCGCCCGGAGGCCGCGAAGAACACCACCCACGTCGCGCACGCCACGCCCTGGGTCCACGCGACGATCACCAGCGGGGGAATATCCCGGGCGCGGCCCTTGACGACGGCGAACTGGACGGCCTGGGTGAGGGCCGCGCCGAGCGACAGCAGGAACCAGGTCAGACGCGCTCGACGCGGGCGACCCCGCTCGCCTCGAGCGCGGCCGCCATCGCGGCCACCTCCTCCGCGGAAGGCGGCAGCACCGGCGGGCGCACCAGCGCGCTCCGGAACAGCCCGCGCAGGGCCATGCCCACCTTCATCCGCGCGTGCGCGTCGCCCGAGGGCTCGCCGGCGCCGTAGACCGCCTCCTTCACCGGCCAGATGCGGTCGTTGATCTCCCGCGCACGGGTGAGGTCGTCGACCTGCATGGCGGTCATGAGCTCGTAGGTCAGCTCCGGGATCAGGCTCGCGCAACCGACCAGCGTGCCGTCCAGGCGGTGG
>DATFAJ010000402.1:0-2122 GCA_035254745.1 Candidatus Methylomirabilota bacterium
TCCTGCCGAGCGTGCCACCGTACGTGATGAGGCTCACCGCGTCGCCCTCGCGGCGCACCAGCGCGCGCCCGATCTCGGCAGGGCCGGCGTGCTCGTCGATCTCGCCCTCCAGCGGGTAGAGCGTCGCGTGCTCGAACACGAACACGGGATCGGGATCGCGGAGTGCCGCGAGCAGCAGGCCGCGCGCGTCGGCCGGCACGGCGGGGACCACGACCTTGATGCCCGGGATGTGCGCGAACCAGCCCTCGAGGCTGTGCGAGTGCTGGGCCGCGAGCTGTCGGCCGCCGCCGGTGGTCATGCGCACCACGAGCGGCACGCTGAGCTGCCCGCCCGACATGTGTCGCAGGGTGGCCGCGTTGTTGACGATCTGGTCCAGGGCCAGCAGGCTGAAGTTCACGGTCATGATCTCCACGATGGGGCGCATGCCGCCGAGCGCGGCGCCGATGCCGGCGCCGAGGAAGGTGTTCTCGGACAGCGGGGTGTCGCGCACCCGCTCGGGCCCGAACTCCGCGAGCAGGCCGTAGCTGACCTTGAAGGCGCCGCCGTAGCCGCCCACGTCCTCCCCCATCAGGAACACGCGCGGATCCTTCCGCATCGCCTCGCGCATCGCCGCGCGGATCGCGTCGCGGTAGCTCATCGTGGTCATGGCGTCTCCGTGTAGACGTCCCGGGTCAGGTCCTCCACCGGCTCCCAGGGCCCGGCCTCGGCCTCGCGCACCGCCTCGTCGATCGCTTCGCCGACCGCGGTCTCGAGCGCGGCCAGGTCGGCGTCGCTCACGAGCCGCGCCTCCTGCAGCCGCGCGGTGAAGAGCGCGATCGGGTCGCGCCGCTTCCACTCCGCGACCTCCTCCTTCCCGCGGTAGAGCTCGGGATCGGCGGTCGAATGGGCGCGGAAGCGATACGTCCGCAGCTCCAGGAGGAAGGGGCCGTCGCCGCGCCGCACGTGCGCGGCGGCCCGCCGCGTCGCCTCCTCCACCGCCACCACGTCCATGCCGTCGACGGCCTCCGACGGCATGCCGTAGGCGTCGGCCTTGCGCCGGATGTCGGGCTGCGCCTGGTGGCGGGCCAGCGCGGTGCCCATCGCGTAGAGGTTGTTCTCGCACACGAAGAGGACCGGCAGCTTCCAGAGCGCGGCCAGGTTCAGCGACTCGTGGAACTCGCCCTCGGCCACCGCCCCGTCGCCGAAGAAGCACGCGGTCACCCGTGCGCGGGACTGCATCTTGTCCGCCAGCGCCAGGCCCACCGCGACGGGCAGGCCGCCCCCGACGATGGCGTGGCCGCCGTAGAACCGCCGCGTGACGTCGAAGAAGTGCATGGAGCCGCCGCGCCCCCGGCTGCAGCCGTTGGCCTTGCCGTACATCTCGGCCATCAGCGCGCCGGCCGGGATCCCGCGCGCCAGCGCCTGGCCGTGCTCGCGGTAGGTCGCCACGACCCCGTCGTCGGGCGTGAGCGCCTGCATGGTCCCCACCGCCACCGCTTCCTCGCCGATGTAGAGGTGAAGGAAGCCGCGGATCTTGCCCACGGTGTAGAGCTCGGCGGCCTTCTCCTCGAAGCGCCGGATGAGGAGCATCTGGCGCAGCAGGGACACCGCGTGCGATCGATCCAGGGCGGCCGGGGCGGTCATCGCTCCACGTCCGCGCCTTCGAGCGTCGAGGTGTCGCCCTCCGGCAGGCCCAGCTCGCGCGCCTTGAGCAGCCGCCGCATGATCTTCCCGCTCCGCGTCTTGGGCAGGCTCGGCTGGAACTCGATCTCCTTGGGGGCCACCACCGCCCCGAGGCGGGTGCGGGCGAAGGCGAGCAGGTCGCGCCGCAGCGCCTCGGTGGGCTCGTAGCCGTCCTTGAGCGAGACGAAGGCCTTGACCACCTCCATCGCCACCGGGTCCGGCTTGCCGATTACGCCGGCCTCGGCGACCGCCCGGTGCTCCATCAGCACGCTCTCGACCTCGAACGGTCCGATGAGGTGGCCGGAGCTCTTGATCACGTCGTCGGCGCGGCCGACGAACCAGAAGTAGCCGTCCTCGTCGCGCCGGGCCAGGTCACCTGTGAGGTACCAGCCGTCTGCGAAGCATTTCTCGTAGCGCTGCCTTTCGTGCCAGTAATCGCGGAACATCGAGGGCCAGCCGG
>DATFAJ010000403.1:0-13494 GCA_035254745.1 Candidatus Methylomirabilota bacterium
GATCCGGCCGGTGATCGGGCCGCACACCGGCGTGCTCTCCATCCAGAACGGGGTCGACAACGAGGCGACGCTGGGGCGGGTGCTGGGGCCGGGCCACGTCCTGGGTGGCGCGGTGCGGGTCTTCGCGACCATCGAGGCCCCCGGGGTCATTCGCCACACCTTCGGCGGGCACATGACCTTCGGCGAGATGGACGGGCGCGAGACGGACCGCGCGCGCGCCTTCCTCGCCGCGTGCCGCAAGGCGGAGATCCCCACCGAGCTGGTGCCGGACGTCGAGCGCGCCCTCTGGGACAAGTACGTCTTCCTCACCACCCACGCGGGCGTGACCGCCCTCACGCGCTGCCCGGCGGGGGTGGTGCGCGCGGTGCCCGAGCTGCGCGAGCTGTACCGGCGGATCGGGGCCGAGATCGTCGCGGTCGGGCGCGCCGCCGGCGCCCCGGTGGACGACGGGCTGCTCGCGCAGGGCATGAAGCTCCTCGACACGGTGGCCCCGACCGCCTCCTCCTCGCTGCACCACGACCTGACCCAAGGCAAGCGGCTCGAGCTCGAGGCCCTCCACGGCCACGTGCTGCGCCTCGCCGAGCGGCATGGGGTGGCGACGCCCACCGTCTTCGCAATCTACGCCGCGCTCCGTCCGTACCGCGACGGGGCGCCGTCCATTCCCGCCAGCTAGCGCCGTCCCCGGCCGGCGCGCCGCGCCGGCCGCTGGTCTATACTGGCTCGTGTCCTCGTTCAGACGCCTCCTGCCGTATCTGCTCCGCTACCGCCTGCGCTACCTGGGCGGGGCGGCGTGCCTGCTCCTCGCCACGCTGATGTCGGTCAGCATCCCGTGGACGGTGAAGCGCGCGGTGGATACCCTCGAGCGCGACGGCGCCGCCGCCCACGTGGCCCCCTTCGTGCTCCTCATCCTGGCCCTCGCGGCGGGTCACGGCGCGGCCCGCCTCGGCTCCCGGTTCGCGATCCTGGGGGCGGGGCAGTGGGTGGAGCACGACCTCCGCACCGCGCTGTACGCGCGACTGCTGACGCTGCCGCCCGCCTTCTACCACGTCCACCGCACCGGCGACCTGATGTCGCGCGCGTCGAACGACATCTCGGCCCTGCGCGCCCTCGCCGGCTTCGGCGGCGTGATGCTGATCGGCACCGTGTTCGCGTTCGCGGGCACCCTCGGCGCCATGTGGGCGATCGACCCGTGGCTGACCCTGTTCGCGATGGCGCCGTTTCCGGGCCTGGTGGTGATCGCCAAGCGCTTCAACCACGACGTGGAGGTACGCTCCACCGCCGTGCAGGAGCAGCTCGGCGCGCTGTCGGCCAAGGCCCAGGAGAACCTCACCGGCATGGCGGTGGTGCGGGCCTACACCATGGAGGACCGGGAGATCGCCGAGTTCGCCCGGCTCAACGACGAGTACCGGACGCGCAACCTCGCCCTGGCCCGCACCCAGTCGGTGTCGTGGCCGCTGATGGGTCTGGTCTCGGGGGTGGGCGCCCTGATCGTCCTTTGGCTGGGCGGCAAGGCGGTGGTGGACGGGCGCATCTCGCTGGGCGCGTTCGTGGCCTTCAACGGCTACCTCGCCCAGCTCGCGTGGCCCACCGTCGCGCTGGGCTGGACGCTCGCCAGCATCCAGCGGGGGCTGGCCGCGATGCAGCGGGTGGTGGAGATTCTGGATTCTCGGCCGCATGGGAGCTTGGGTGGTTTGTCTGGCGCGGACGGGTTGTCCGCCGATTGGGGGAGTGCGGGGGCCATTTCTGGGCCCCCGCAGATGAAGAAGGACGGGTCAGGCAAACCGCCAACCTTCCTGCCCGGCAAGACCGAGCCCGAGGTCCCGCCGGGTGGTCCGCAGCCCGAACTCCTGCCCAACGGGGCGCTCGAGTTCCGGGGGCTCACGTTCGCGTACGACGACCGGGGGCCCGCGTTGCGGGACGTGTCGTTCGTGGTCCCGGCGGGCTCGGTGGTGGCGGTGGTCGGACCCACCGGGAGCGGCAAGTCGACGCTCGGCACGCTGCTCTGCCGGCTCTACGAGCCGCCCCGCGGCACGGTGTGGATCGGCGGGCGCGACGTGCTGGACCTGCCGCTCGGTCCGCTGCGCCGCTCGGTGGGCTACGTGCCGCAGGAGTCCTTCCTGTTCTCGCGCCCGCTGCGCGACAACGTGCGCCTCGCCGACGAGCACGCGAGCCCGGAGCGGCTCGCGGAGGTGGCCCGCACCGCGGGTCTGACCGACGACCTGGGCGCGCTGCCGGCCGGCTGGGACACGGTGGTGGGCGAGCGCGGCCTGACCCTCTCGGGCGGCCAGCGCCAGCGGGTGGCGCTGGCGCGCGCGCTGGTGGCGGATCCTCCGTTCCTGGTGCTGGACGACGTGCTCGCCTCGGTCGACGCGGCCAAGGAATGGGAGATCACCCGCGCGCTCCGCGCGGCGGCGAGCGGCCGCACCACGCTCCTCATGACCCACCGGCTCAAGGCGGCCGCGGAGGCCGACCGGATCGTGGTGCTCGACGAGGGGCGCGTGGTGGAGCAGGGGCGCCACCCCGAGCTGCTGGCCGCGGGCGGGCTCTACGCGCGCCTCTGGCGCGTGCAGCAGCTGGAGGACGAGCTCGCCAATGCGTGACGCCGAGCCGGACGACGAGGTCCTCGGACGGGCCTACGACGCGCGCCTCATGCGCCGCGTCTGGTCCTTCACGCGCCCGCACGCCCGCCTGGTGCTGGTCACCTGCGCGCTGTTCCCGGCGGTGGCGCTGCTCGAGCTGGCCCAGCCCTACCTGGTCAAGATCGCGATCGACGAGCACATCCTCCGGCGTGACTGGCCCGGGCTGGGTCGCGTGGCCCTGCTCTTCATGCTCCTGCTCGTCGGCCTCTACGTCCTGCGGGCCATCCAGACCTACCTCACCCAGCTCACCGGTCAGCGGGTCATCCACGACCTGCGCGCGGCCCTCTTCGCGCACCTGCAGCGGCAGGACGCGCGCTTCTACGACCGGAGCCCGGTCGGGCGGCTGATGACCCGGCTGCTCAACGACGGCGAGGCGATCCAGGAGCTGTTCACGAGCGGGCTCGTCTCGCTCCTGGGCGACGTGGTCACGCTCACCGGGGTGGTCGCCATCATGCTCGGGATGAACTGGAAGCTCGCCCTCGTCACCTTCGCGCTGGTCCCGCTGCTGGTGCTCGCGGCCGGCTACTTCCGGCTGCGAGCCCGCGACAGCTACCGGGTGGTGCGCACCCGCCTCGCCCGCATGAACGCGTTCCTGCAGGAGTCGCTCCAGGGCATGAGCGTGATCCAGCTCTTCGCCCGTGAGGCGCGCGAGCGGCAGATGTTCGGCGAGCTGTCGGGCGCGCTGCGCCGCGGGCAGTTCCGCTCCACCTTCTACGACGCCTCGCTCTACGCCACCGTCGAGGCGCTCGGCGCGGCCGCGGTGGCCCTGCTCCTCTGGTACGGCGGCGGGCAGGTGGTGACCGGGGCGCTCACCTTCGGCGGGCTCGTGGCGTTCCTCGAGTACACCGGACGGTTCTTCCTCCCGATCCGCGACCTGGGGGCCAAGTACACCGTCATGCAGGCGGCGATGGTCTCGGCCGAGCGGGTCTTCGGCCTGCTCGACACCCGACCGACGATCACGAGCCGGCCCGGGCGGGGCTCCGGCTCCGCCGGCCGCGCCGGGGCGCCGGACGGACCGGCGGCGCCGGCGGTCGAGTTCCGCAACGTGTGGTTCGCGTACGAGGGCGAGCAGTGGGTGCTGCGCGACTGCTCGTTCCACCTGGCGCCCGGCGAGCAGGTGGCCCTGGTGGGCCCGACCGGCGAGGGCAAGACGACGATCGCCCGCCTGATGACCCGGGCCTACGACGTCGCGCAGGGCCAGGTGCTGGTCGACGGGGTGGACGTGCGCGAGTGGGATCTCCAAACCCTGCGGCGCCACGTCGGGCTGATCCCGCAGGAGGTGTTCCTGTTCTCGGGCACGGTGGAGGACAACCTGCGCCTGACCGGCGACGGCACGGTCGATCGGGCCACGGTGGAGCGGGCGCTGGCCGCGGCGAGCGCGGACCGCTTCGTGGCGACGCTGCCCCGCGGCCTCGGCGAGGAGCTGCGCGAGCGCGGCGTCAACCTCTCGCAGGGGCAGCGCCAGCTGCTGGCCATCGCCCGCGCCATCATCTATAATCCTCGCGTTCTCGCCCTGGACGAGGCGACGTCGAGCATCGATCCGGAATCGGAAGCGCTGGTGCGCGTCGGGATCGCGCGCCTGGTGGAGGGACGGACGAGCCTCGTCATCGCCCACCGGCTGTCGACGATCCAGCGCGCGGACCGGATCCTCGTGCTGCATCGCGGGCAGATCCGCGAGGCGGGGCGGCACGCGGAGCTGCTCGCCCTCGGAGGGCTGTACTCACGATTGTACGAGCTGCAGTTCGGCCTGGAGCGGACATGAAGGGCTTCGACACGGCCGTCTACCGACTGGTCGCGCGGATCCCGAGGGGGCGGGTGGCGACCTACGGCCAGATCGCGGCGCTGCTCGGATACCCGCGCTCGGCCCGCGCGGTGGGGCGGGCGATGAAGCACGCGCCGGGCCACCTGCCGTGGCACCGGGTGGTGAACGCGCAGGGCAGCATCAGCCGGCGGGCCAACGTGGGCGGCATGCTGAC
This sequence comes from Candidatus Methylomirabilota bacterium, assembly GCA_035254745.1. Lineage (GTDB taxonomy): Bacteria > Methylomirabilota > Methylomirabilia > Rokubacteriales > CSP1-6 > CAMLFJ01. The sequence goes on from DATFAJ010000403.1 coordinate 4,616, forward strand.
CCAGCGCGTGCTGCTCGAGCAGGAGGGCGTCGTGGCACGGCGGGGCCGGATCAGGCTCCGGGAGCACCGGTGGACCGGCCCGCGGCGCGGGCGTCCGCTCGCCATCGCCGCCCTCGAGCGATTCTGAGCCCGAGACCCCGATCGCCCGAAGCACTGATAGGAGGACACATGCGACTCGGATTGAACATCGGCTATTCGCGCTCCCAGCTCGGCATCGACCTGTCGCTCGTCCAGCACGCGGAGCGGCTCGGCTTCCACTCGGTGTGGTCGGCGGAGGCCTACGGCTCCGACGCGGTCTCGCCCCTCTGCTGGATCGCGGCCCGCACCGAGCGCATCCGGGTCGGCACCGCGATCATGCAGATCCCGGCCCGCACCCCCACGCTGACCGCGACCACCGCGCTCACGATCGATCAGCTCTCGGGAGGCCGCTTCATCCTGGGCTTGGGCGTCTCCGGCCCGCAGGTGGTGGAGGGCTGGCACGGGGTCGCCTTCGGCAAGCCGCTCGCCAAGACGCGCGAGTACGTCGAGATCGTGCGCATGGTCTGGAAGCGCGAGCGACCGGTCGAGCACAAGGGCGAGTACTACCAGATCCCGTACGCGGGGCCGGACGCCACCGGGCTCGGCAAGCCGTTGAAGTCGATCCTGCACGGTCGGGCCGACATCCCGATCTACCTGGCCGCGATCGGTCCCCGGAACGTGGCCCTCGCGGCCGAGATCGCGGACGGGCTCCTGCCGGTGTTCTTCTCGCCCGAGCGCATGAGCGTGTTCGCCCCGAGCCTCGAGGCCGGGTTCAAGGCGGCCGGGGGCGGCAAGTCGCTGGCCCGGTTCGACGTGGCGCCCACCGTGCCGATCGTGCTGGGGCCGGACGCGGGCGCGTGCCGGGACCTGGTCAAGCCCCGCCTCGCCCTCTACGTGGGCGGCATGGGGGCGCGCGGCAAGAACTTCTACAACGAGCTCGTGAGCCGCTACGGCTACGAGGCCGACGCCAAGCGCATCCAGGATCTCTACCTGGGCGGCAAGAAGGACGAGGCGGCCGCCGCGGTGCCCGACGCTCTCGTGGACGAGGTCGCGCTGTGCGGGCCGAAGGAGCGCATCCGCGAGCGCCTGCCGCGCTGGAAGAGCTCCGGCATCACCACGCTGATCTGCGGGGCGGTGCAGCCGGAGGCGCTCGAGCTGATGGCGGAGCTGGTGCTGTAGGCCCGTGAAGCCCGCGGTCGAGAAGGTACAGGCCGCCATCACCGCGCACGGGCTCGACCGGCAGGTGATCGAGCTCGCGGTCCACGCGCGCACCTCGCAGCAGGCCGCCGACGCGCTCGGGGTGACGGTGGGGCAGATCGTGAAGTCGCTCGTCTTCACCGCGGACGGGCGGCCGCTGCTGGTGGTGGCCTCGGGCGCCAACCGCGTCGACGAGCGGCGGCTGGGCGAGCTGGCGGGCGGGCAGATCCGCCGCGCGGACCCCGCCACCGTGAAGGAGGCCACCGGCTACACCATCGGCGGAGTGCCGCCGATCGGCCTCGCGAGCCCGCTCGCGGTGTACGTGGACCGCGACCTGCTCGGCTACGATCTCGTCTACGCGGCGGCGGGCCTGCCCGAGTGCGTGTTCCCCATCGCGCCGCCGGAGCTGGTGCGCGCGACGGGCGGGACGATCGTCGACGTCAAGGAATCGGGAAGCCATTCGAAAGGAGCACGACCATGAGACTCAAGGACAAGGTGGCCCTGGTCACCGGGGCGGGCTCCGGCATCGGGCAGGCGACCGCGGTGCTGTTCGCCCGCGAGGGCGCGAAGGTCGCGGTGGTGGACCTCCGGGAGGACGCGGCCAAGACCACCGCCGAGCAGATCGAGCGGAGCGGGGGCCAGGCGCTCGCCATCCGCGCCGACGTGTCGAAGTCGGCGGACAACCAGGCCGCGATCCAGCAGACGGTGGCCCGCTGGGGCCGCCTCGACGTCTTCTACGCCAACGCGGGAGTGCCGCAGTTCCCGACGCCGGTCGAGAGCGTGGACGAGGCGGTCTTCGACCAGATCATGGCGGTGAACGTGAAGGGCGTGTTCCTCGCGGCCAAGCACGTGATGCCGGTCTTCAGGAAGCAGAAGGGCGGCGTGCTGCTGATCACCGGGTCGACCTCGGGCGTTCGCCCACGCCCCGGGGTGCAGTGCTACTCGGCCTCCAAGGGCGCGGTGCACACGATGGCCGCGAGCCTCGCGCTCGAGTTCGCCGCCTTCGGGGCCCGCGTGGTCGCGATCGCCCCGGTGGCCACCGAGACGCCCATGCTCGCCACCTTCATGGGCAAGACGCAGGTGGACGAGGAGGGCATGACGCGCTACCGCGGGACGGTGCCGCTCGGGCGGCTCAACCGGCCGGAGGACCTCGCGAACGCCGCGCTCTTCCTGGCCTCCGACGACGCGGCGATGATCACCGGCAGCGTGTTCCCGGTCGACGGCGGCCGGTGCATCTAGCGTTCTCTCGATGATCGTCACCCCGCTCGCCGCCGAGTCGCTGGGGGTCCGCTCGGTGGCCACCTACGTCGAGTGCGGGCAGACGCGCGTGCTCATCGATCCGGGCGCGATCCTGGCGCCCAGCCGCTTCAACCTGGCGCCCGTCGAGGAGGAGTGGGAGGCGCTGCGTCGCGCGAACGATCGCATCTCGGGGTACGCGGCGCGGGCGTCCCTGATCTTCGTCAGCCACTACCACGAGGACCACTTCCGCCACGACCTCGGGCTCTACGCGGGCCGGCATCTCTGGGCCAAGGACCCGAAGCGGCACATCACCGGCCGGCAGGCCCAGCGCGCGGAGCGGCTGTGGAGCGCGCTCGCCGCGTCCTGCCCCCCGGCGTCGGCGGAGGGCCGACGGCTCGAGACGATGGACGCGGTGCTCCAGGCCTCGCCGCCGCTCAGCCACGGCCCGGACGGGACGTCGCTCGGCTACGTGGTGGCCCTGACGGTGGAGGACCGCCGTGAAGGCACCCGCTTCGTCCACGCCTCCGACGTGCAGGGTCCGCTGTCGGCGGTGGCCGCGGCGTACCTGGCGCGCCAGCGTCCCACGCTGCTCTACCTGTCGGGTCCGCCGGCCTATCTCGAGTCGCAGCTCGGTGCCGACCTGGTGGATCGGGGCATCGAGCATCTGCTGCGGATCATCGACCAGACCGGCTGTCGGGTGATCCTCGATCATCACGCGCTGCGGGACGCGGCGTACCCGGAGCGCTTCCGGCGGCTGTGGGAGACGGGGCGCGTGGTCACCGCGGCCGGATTCCTGGGGGAGCGTGACGCGCCACTGGAGGCGCGGCGCCGCGAGCTGTGGACGGGCCGGCGCAAGCCGCCCATGCCGGTGCGACCGTCGCGGGCGCGTGGCGCGGGCGCAGGCCCGGGCGCGGACGGCGCGCATGCGGCGACCGACTTCCGCCCGCGGTTCGGGCGGGCGAGAGAGGGATGAGCGCAATGAGCGAGGGCAAGGCACCCGGGGTGGGCGATCCCGCCCCGGACTTCACGCTGAAGACGATCGGGCTCAAGGACGTGAGCCTCAAGACCTACCGGGGCAAGAACGTCGTGCTGCTCTTCTATCCGCTCGACTGGACGCCCGGCTGATCCACCTGCATGCCCGCCTTCGATCGTCGCATCCGCGACTTCGAGGCGGCGAATACCCAGGTCATGGGTATCAGCACGGACAGCCCGTTCAGCCACGAGAACTGGGCGAAGTCGGTGGGCATCTCGAACTACCCGCTGCTCTCCGACATCCAGCGCTCCGCGGTGAAGGCCTACGGCGTCTACTGGCCGGACTGGAACGCCAACCTGCGGGCCACCTTCGTGATCGACAAGCAGGGAGTGATCCGCTTCACGGAGCGCTACGGCAAGGGCGAGCTGCCCGATCCCGACAAGATCCTCGCCGAGGTCAAGAAGCTGGCCTAGCCTCGGCGGACGGGGCCGGCGGCGGCGGTGGGGCCTGGGTGGTGAAGGCCACGCCCAGCAGCACCAGCGCGCCGCCGGCCACCTCCGGCCACTCGATGGCCTCGCGCAGCATCACCCAGGCCAGCAGCACGCCCACGATCGGCTGCAGGTTCATGAAGATCGCGGCCCGGCTCGGGCCCACCGTCTTCACGCCCTCGTACCACCACACGTGGGCGACCGCGCCCAGGAAGGCCTGGTAGAGGACGACCAGCCACGCGGTCTGCGAGGTGAAATCGGGGCGGGGGAAGAACGGGGCCGCCACCAGCATCATCGGCAGCAGCATCGCCGAGCCCAGGATGTAGGACGCGGTGGTGGCCACCGCGGGCGAGTGCACCGCGAGCACCTGCTTGCCGTAGATGGTGTAGGCGCTCCAGCCGGCCTGCGAGACCAGCAGGATGAAATCGCCGGGCATGAGCTCGAGGTGGGCGATCGCCCGCCAGCTCCCGCGGGTGATGACCAGCAGCACCCCGGCCAGCGAGGCCGCCACCCCGACCCACTGGCGCCGGCGGAGACGCTCCTTCAGGTAGAACCGCGCGCCGAGGGCCACCAGCACCGGCGTCGCGGCCTGGAGGATGGCCGCGTTGGCCGCGGTGCTGAGCGCGATGCCGAGGTAGGTGCCGCCGGTGGAGACGAAGAGGCCGGTGAAGCCGAGGAACGCGAAGGTGCGCAGATCGGCCCAGCGCAGCTCGCGGAACTCCTCCCAGCCGCGGCGGAAGAGGAGCACGGTGAGGAACGCGGAGGCGAGCGTGCAGCGCAGCGAGACGAGCAGGTAGGGCGGGAAGTGCGCGAGGGCCAGCTTGGCGAACGCGGGGTAGGAGCCCCACAGCGCCGAGATCAGCGTGAGTGCGAGATACGCTCGCGTTTGACCGGCACCGGGCACCCGCCTATGATAGCCCGGCCGTCATGCCGGACCATATCCTGGAGCGTCGCGTGTGGCTGCCGCGGCCCCGCCCCGAGGTGTTCGACTTCTTCGCGGACGCGGCCAATCTCTCGATCATCCAGCCCCCCTGGGCGCGCCCGCGCTGGCTCGCGCCGCCTCCGCGCCTCGCCGCGGGCGCGGTCCTCGAGTTCCGGGTGCGGTGGCTGCCGATCGCCTGGCGGGTGATGATCCGGGAGTTCGATCGGCCGTACCGCTTCGTGGACGTGCAGCTCCGCGGGCCCTTCGCGCGCTGGGAGCACCGCCACCGCTTCGTCGAGGGCGGGGAGAGCCAGCCGGGCGGGAAGCCCGGCACCTGGGTGGAGGACCGGGTGACCTACCGGTTGCCCGCGGGCGCGCTCGGGCGTCTCGTCCACGCGCTCGGCGGAGGCCGCCGGCTACGCGGCCTCTTCGACTACCGCGATCGCCGCCTGCGCGAGCGGTTCGGCGGCGGCTAGGCCGCGGCCGCGGGTAGCTCGATGCCGAGGGCGGCCAGGCGCGGCCGCACCCGCTCGGTGAGGAGCCCGATGCGGGAGAGGTTGTTCACCATCGAGGTGTGCATGTCCCGCTTGAAGTACTTCCGGTAGATCGCGTAGTCGTTGCGGGCCGCCACGTCGCGGCGATAGGCCTTGGCCTCCTCGATCTGGGCCGCGGTGAAGCCGACGTCGCGGTAGGCCTCGAGCGGGAAGAAGCCGGTCAGCACCTTCTCGAGCGCCACGCAGGTGAAGTCCTCCATCTCCCGGCGCTCCGCGTCGCTCGCCTCCTTGACGATGTCGGGCAGGGCCAGCATGCCGAAGCCCATGTGGCGCGACTCGTCCTGCAGGATGCGGGCGCACACCTGGCGGAGGAGGGGGTCGGCGGCCGCCTCCTGCATCATCTTGAAGATCGCCACCGCGAAGGTCTCGGCCACCAGCTGGAGCGCGATGGTCTTGATGTACCAGCGCGAGTCGGTGAGGATCGTGTCGAAGAGCACGCGCTCGTTGTCGGGCATCGGGTAGTGCAGCCCGCCGAGGCGGGTCTGGATGTAGCGCTCCAGCACCTCGTTGTGGCGCGCCTCGTCCATGACCTGGGTGGCCTGGAAGAACTTCTCGTCGGTGCCGGTGATGATGTTCACCATCTGGCTGCAGGCCAGCATCGCGCCCTGCTCGCCGTAGACCAGGACCGACAGGCGCCAGGCCGCGATGCGCCGGTTCAGCTCGACCCGGTCCTTCTCGGAGAGGCTCGACCAGAGCTTGCTGCCGTGGATGTCCACCAGCTCGTCGGAGAGCACCCGCCCGTCGGACGGCTCCGGGGTCTCCCAGGCGATGTCCCGGCTCGCGTTCCACTGGTCGCGCTTGGCCTTCTCGTAGAGGCTGCGCATGTCCTCGGCCTGCACCGAGTAGTCGAACTCGAACACGGTATCGATCGTGCCGGAGATAACGCGCCGCTCCATGAGGGCCTCCTGGGGTGCCGAAAACCGGAGAGTATGACTTTTGAACTCTCTGGTTTTTACCACGGGCGGGGAGGAACCGTCAAGTAGACTGGCCGGGGATGAACGCCAGGCGCAAGACCGCGCGGGCCCAGATCCTGCGGGCCGCCGCGGATCTCTTCCGGGAGCGCGGCTACCAGGCCTCCACCGTGGACCACATCGCGGCGCGCCTCGGCATGTCCAAGGCCTCGCTCTACACCCACTTCCGGGCCAAGGAGGAGATGCTCGCCGCCATCTCCCGCGAGACCATCGAGGCCTTCACCCGGGACCTGTCCCTGGTCCTGGGCTCCCGCCTGGGCCCCGAGGAGAAGCTGCGACGGATGGTCCACCAGCACGTGCGGTTCGTCATCGCCAACCGCTCGTTCCTGACCGTGTTCTTCGGCGAGGAGGCCAACCTGCCCGCCCGCTTCGCCCGCTCCCTCGCCGCCCAGAAGGACCGATACGACAAGGGGGTCGAGCGGATCGTGGCGGAGGGGATCCGGGGCGGGGTGTTCCGCGACGTGCCGCCGCGGCTGGTGGTCTTCGCGGTGCTGGGCATGGTCAACTGGGTGCACAAGTGGTACAACCCCGCCGGTCGCTGGGGCGCCGAGGAGATCTCGACCGCGTTCCTCGCACTGATCGAAGGCGGGCTGCTCCGGCAGCGGCGTCGGGGTCCGGCCCTGAGCGGCCGGCTGCGCCGGCTCGAGCGGGAGCTCCGTGAGGTCGCCCGGCAGCTCGACGCGTGACTGGCTGGGCGCCCACATGTCCATCGCGGGCGGGCTGGCCCGCGCAGTGGACCGGGGGCTCGAGGTGGGCTGCTCGGTCGTCCAGATCTTCCTCAAGAACCAGCGGCAGTGGACGGCGCGCCCGTACGCCGACAGCGAGGTGCGCGAGTTCCGCGCCGCGTGGCGGGCGAGCGGTATCCGGGTCGTCTTCGCCCACGCGAACTACCTGATCAACCTCGCGACCCCGGTCGACGCCGAGTGGCGCCGGGCGGTGGACGTGTTCCACGACGAGCTCGAGCGCGCCGAGGCGCTCGGCCTGCCCTTCGTGGTGATCCACCCCGGCTCGCATCGGGAGGCGGGGCTCGCGGCGGGCATCCGCCGCGTGGCCCGGGCCATCGACCTGCTCCACCAGCGCACGCGCGGCCAGCGGGTGCGAATCGTGCTCGAGAACACCGCGGGCGGCGGCGCGAGCATCGGGCGGAGCCTCGAGGAGCTGGAGCAGGTGATCGGCGCGGTGCGGGAGCCGGACCGGGTCGGGGTCTGCCTCGACACCTGCCATCTCTTCGCGGCGGGCTACGACATCCGGTCGCGCTCCGGCTACCGGGCGACGATGACGGAGTGCGTGCGCCGGCTCGGCGCCGGGCGCGTGCTCGCCTTCCACCTCAACGACGCCAAGCAGCCCCTCGGCTCCGGCCTCGACCGCCACGAGAAGATCGGGCGCGGCCACCTCGGCGTCGAGCCGTTCCGCTGGCTCGTGAACGACCGGCGCTTCGCCCGGGTGCCGATGGCGCTCGAGACCCCGAAGGATCCGGAGCCGCGCGCCGACCGGGACGCCCTGGCGCTCCTGCGCGGGCTCCGCCGGCGCTCCCGCGCCTAGCGCGAGCGGCGCACGCCGCGGCGGGGGCAGCCCGCGCGGATCGGGCAGCGGGAGCAGTGCGGCGAGACCGGCAGGCAGACGTTCTGCCCGAACGAGACCAGCAGGTCGTTGTAGCCGATCCAGTAGCGCCGCGGCAGCCGGCGGCGCAGCGCGGTCTCGGTCTCCTCCGGGGTGCGCGTCGTGACGTAGCCCCAGCGGTTCGAGATCCGGTGCACGTGCACATCCACGCAGATGCCGGGCTTGTTGAAGCCCTGGGTCACCACCAGGTTGGCGGTCTTGCGGCCCACGCCCGGAAGCGTGAGCAGGGCGTCGATCTCGTCCGGCACCGTGCCGCCGAAGCGCTCGATCAGGTCGCGGCTGACCTCGCGCAGCACCCGCGCCTTGGTGCGGTAGAAGCCCACCGGGTAGATCGCCCGCTCGATGGTCCCGAGGCGGAGCCGCCGCAGCCGCTCGGGGGTGTCGGCGAGCGCGAAGAGCCGCGCGGAGGCCGGCCCGGTGGTCTCGTCCTTGGTGCGGAGCGAGAGCAGGCACGCGATCAGGACGCGGAACGGGTCGTGCCACTGCTCGGCCACCTGGGCCAGCGCGGTCACCCGCCAGGACGGAGCCTCGCGGCGCAGGCGGCGGATCGTGTCCCCGATCCTCACGAGCGGCCCTCGAGCGACGCGAGCAGCGCGCGCGCCTGGGGCGCGTCCTTCAGGGTCCAGTCCGCCGGGTTGGCCGGAGCCTTCTCGCCGAGCACGGCCTCGAGTTCTCGCCGGGCCTCCGCGATCCGCCCTCGCGTGATCAGGGTGCGGGCGAGGCCCAGGCGCAGGCCGGTGAAGCGCGGGTCCACCTCGAGGCCGCGGCGGAAGAGCGCCTCGGACTTCTCGAGGTCGCCGCCGAAGAGCCCGGGAACCTCGTAGTAGACGGTCCCGGCCAGGACGTAGGCGGGCGGGAAGCGCGGGTCGAGCTCGAGCGCGGTCTCCATGCCCCGCT
>DATFAJ010000404.1:0-2497 GCA_035254745.1 Candidatus Methylomirabilota bacterium
TGCGGAGGGCGGCGTAGCACGCCCTGACCGCGTGATCCTCGTGCGCGAGCGGCGCACCGAAGAGGGCCATGATCCCGTCGCCCATGACCTGGTTGACGGTGCCCTCGTATCGGTGCACGGCTTCCATCATCCGCTCGAGGACCGGGTCGAGAAGCTTGCGCGCCTCCTCCGGATCGCGATCGGCGAGCAGCTCCATCGAGCCCTTCAGGTCCGCGAAGAGGACGGTCACCTGCTTGCGCTCGCCTTCGAGGGCGGCCTTGGAGGTGAGGATCTTCTCGACCAGGTGCTTGGGGGTGTAGGTCTCCGGGGCCGGCGACCGCATCGGGGCCGCGGTGTCCCCCACGACCGCCTGACCGCACTGGAGGCAGAAGCGGGCGCCGCCGGGCAGCTCCACTCCACAGGAGCCGCAGGCGAGCGCGAGCCGGGCCCCGCAGCCGAGGCAGAACCGGGCGTGAGCCGGGTTGTCCTGCTGGCACCTGGGGCATCTCATCCGGAGCGTTCTCTCGTCGGTGCAGCCGGCCTCGGCCGATTCACGGAGTGGGCAGGCCGAACTTAGCGGGAGACCGCCCGGGAGTCAAGGAGCGACGGGCGGCGCCGACGTCCCTGCGGGCGACTACCGCGCCGGCGGGCGTGCCGCGCTCCCCGCCTCCATCGCGCGCCACACCCGCTCCGGGCGGAGCGGCATGTCGAGGTGGCGCACGCCGAACGGCTTCAACGCGTCCACCACCGCGTTGACGATCGCCGGGGTGGAGCCGATGGTCGCGGCCTCACCGATCCCCTTGGCCCCGAGCGGGTTGAAGGGCGACGTGGTCACCGTCTGGTCGGTCACGAAGAACGGCAGGTCCTCGGCGCGCGGGATCGCGTAGTCCATGAGCGAGCCGGTGACGAGCTGGCCGGCCCGGTCGTAGACCACTTCCTCGAGCAGCGACTGGGCGACGCCCTGGGCGATGCCCCCGTGCACCTGGCCGTCCACCAGGGTCGGGCTCACCCGCACGCCGCAGTCGTCCACCGAGGTGTAGTCGCGCAGCGCGATGCGGCCGGTGTCGCGGTCCACCTCGACCACCGCCACGTGCGCGCCGAAGGGATACACGAGCTGCGGCGGTCGGAAGTACTCGGTCGCCTCGAGACCGGGCTCCATGCCCGCGGGCAGGCCCTCGCCGTACGCCTTCTCCGCGATCTGGGCCAGGGCCAGGCTCTTGGCCGGCGCGCCCTTGACGTGGTACTTGCCGTCGGTCACCACCACGTCCTCGAAGGCGGCCTCGAGCATGGAGGCCGCGATGCGCCGCGCGCGCTCCTGCACCTTCTCGGCCGCCTTGACCATGGCCGAGCCGCCGACCACCAGGCTGCGGCTGCCGCCGGTGCCGAAGCCCATCGGGGCGCCGGTGGTGTCGCCGTGGCGCACCACCACCTGGTCGAAGTCCACCCCGAGGTAGTCGGCGATGAGCTGGGCGAAGGTGGTCTCGTGACCCTGCCCGTGGGCGGAGGCGCCGGTGTACGCGGTCACGGTGCCGCTCGGCTCCACCCGGATCATCGCGCTCTCGTAGGGCCCGAAGCCGCACATCTCCACGTAGCAGGCCATGCCGATGCCGAGCAGCTTGCGATCGTTCTTCTCGATCCGCTGGCGCTGCTCCGCGCGGAGCGCGGTGTACTTCGACACCTGGAGGCTCTTGTCGAGCGCCTTCGCGTACTCCCCGCTGTCGTAGTTCTGTCCGGTGGGCGCCGCGTACGGGAAGGCGCTCGGCGGGATGAAGTTGACCCGGCGGATCTCCTCGGGCGCCTTGCCCAGCTCCTGCGCGATGCAGTCCACCAGCCGCTCGAGATAGTAGGCCGCCTCCGGTCGCCCCGCGCCGCGGTAGGCCGCGACCGAGGTGGTGTTGGTGAACACGCAGGTGCTCTTGAGCTCCACGTTCTTCACCGCATAGACGCCCACGCCCATCATCAGGGTGAGGTCGGGGATGAAGGTGAAGATCGGGTAGGCGCCGATGTCGGCCACCACGTGCATGCGCAGGCCCTGGATGCGGCCGTCGGCGTCCACCGCGGCCTCGAGCTCGGTCATCTGCGCGCGGCCGTGGGTGGTGCCGGTCATGTGCTCGACGCGGCTCTCGATCCAGCGCAGCGGCACGCGCCGCAGGCGCGCGAGCGCGGCCACCGTCACGTCCTCCGGATACGTGCCGAACTTCACCCCGAAGCCGCCGCCGACCTCGGGGGCGATCACCCGGATCTGGTTCTGCGGCATCTTGAGTGCGTCGGCCAGCCCGCCCCGCAGCACGTGGGGCGCCTGGTGGGTCGCCCACACCGTGAGGCCCCCACTCGCGAAGTCGGGCGCGGCCATCACCGCGCGCGTCTCCATCGGGATGCCGGAGAGGCGCTGGCTGTTCATGCGCTGCTTGACGACCTTGTGGGCTTTCGCGAAGGCGGCGTCCGGGTCGCCCGCCTTGATGGTGTTGGAATGCTCGATGTTCTTGGGCGCATCGTCGAACAGCTGGGGCGCCCCGTC
>DATFAJ010000405.1:0-6081 GCA_035254745.1 Candidatus Methylomirabilota bacterium
TGCGCCACCAGCGCGTCCATGAACGCGAGCCGCCGCTCGGTATGGGCGCGCAGCTCGCCCTCGGCCGGGTCGCGGTACCGGCGGATGCGGCCCCCGCCCACCGGGCGCCGGATGACCGGGCCGTCGGCCGAGTGGCACAGGCACACCGCGCTGAGCCGGCCGCGGCGCATGTGGTCGGCCAGGTCGAAGCGGGGCGCCCGCGCGTAACCCGCGCCGGCCGCGTGAGTGTGGAAGTCCACCGAGGTGGTGACGGCCAGCAGCGCGGGCACCCGCGGATCGAGCTCCTCGACGCGCCGGCCGTGGATGCCCGCGCAGCCGCCGAGCGCCGTCGCGCCGAGGGCCGCGCCGACCCCGGTCAGGAGCCTCCGCCGCGTCAGGCCCGAGCCCGCCGCTTCATCCGTCGATCCGCACATCGCGTGCCCCCGGTCGGCCGCCTCAGGCCAGGTAGGCCCCGCCGTTGACGTGGATCAGCTCACCGGTGATCTGGCCCGCGTCCTCGGAGGCGAGGAAGACCGCGACCCGCGCGATCTCCTCCGGCCGGGCCATGCGCCCGAGCGGGATCTCGCGCGCGCGGGCCGCGATCTGCTCCTCGGTGTTGCCGTAGCGCGGCTGCGCGGTGTCGGTGAGCCCGGGTGCGATGGCGTTGACCCGGATGCGGTGCGGCGCCAGGGCCAGCGCCATCGCGCGCGTGAGGCCGATCACCCCCGCCTTGCTCGCCGAGTAGTGCACGCCCCGCGGGTCGCCGCGGACCGCCGAGGAGGAGATGTTGACGATGGCCCCGGCCCGGCCCGCGGCCACCATCGCGCGCGCCACCGCCTGGGCGCAGAGGAAGCCGCCCTTGAGGTTCACGCCCAGCACGTGATCCCATTCGCGCTCGGCGAGCTCGAGGAACGGCGAGCGCGGGAAGACCCCCGCGTTGTTGACCAGGACGTCGGGCGGCCCGAGCCCGGCGGTGACCGCCGCGACCAGCGCCTGCACGTCCGCGGCCCTCGCGACGTCGCCCTTGACGGTGAGCGCCCGGCGTCCGAGCCCCCGGATCTCCCCGGCCACGCTCTCGGCCGCCGCCGGGTCGTCCAGGAAGTTCAGCCCCACGTCCGCGCCCTCGGCCGCCATCGCCAGCGCGATGGCCCGGCCGATTCCCTGCTGCCCGCCCGTGACGAGCGCCACCTTGCCCGCGAGTCGCATGCGTTCCCTCCGATATTCGTCCGCCGCACCGACTATTATAGGAGGGTTGAAGCCCACGAGCCGCAAGCCTGCAAGCCTCCTGACCCGCGCCTTCCGCGCGGGCGAGGTCATCTTCCGCGAGGGCGACGACCCGCGGGACGAGGCCTACCTGGTCCACGCGGGCCGGGTCGCCGTCCACAAGAAGGTGGGCGACGAGCAGCGCCTGCTGCGGACCTACGTCAAGGGCGAGCTCCTGGGCGAGCTCGGCCTCTTCGGCGGCTCACCGCGCTCGGCGACCGCGGTGGCCGCCGAGCCGGTCACGCTGATGGTGATCCCGGGGAAGCGGCTCCATCACCTGGTGCGCACCAACCCGACCCTCGCGGTGGCCATCATCCGCGATCTCGCGGTCAAGCTGCTCGCCACCAATGCCCTGCTCGCCGCCGAGGGCGAGCGCCGGACGGCCCCGACGGGGCCGGTCACTTCTTGAGGCGCACGTCCTCGAGAGGCGCCGACCACGGGTAGGGATCGATCAGCATCAGGGCCGGCTCGGCCACCCGCGCGCTCACCCCGCTCGGCCAGATGTAGTCCATGATCGGCGCGAAGCGGACCCGCTCGTGGAGTGTCCGCTGGATCTGGTGCAGCAGGGCCTCCCGCTTGCGGGGATCGGTCTCGCGGCTCTGCTGCTTGTAGAGCGCGTCGATGTCGGCCTCGCCCGCGTAGGAGAAGGCGCCGTCGCTCGGCACCGTCTCGGCCATCCGGGAGGCCGCGTTGCCGTAGACCGCGTTGATGCACACGCAGAGCCCGTGGATCTTCTTCGAGGCCAGCGTCGCGTAGAAGGCGCCCCGCTCCATCGTCCGCAGGCGCACCTTGATCCCCACCGCGCCCAGGTAGCCGCCGACCGCCTCCCCCATCGTGGTGTAGGGCGGCCACGGGTAGAGATCGCCCGCGTCGAATCCGTTCGGGTACCCCGCCTCGGCCAGGAGCTGCTTGGCGCGGGCCGGGTCGTAGGGACGCGGCTCGAGCGGCAGCGCGAACTCGAACTTGGGCGGGACCATGCTGCCGGTGGGCCGGGAGGCCCCGAGCGTCTCGGCCTCGCTCAGCGCCTGGCGGTCGATGGCGTGGCTGGCCGCGAGCCGGACCCGGCGGTCGTGCCACGGCGACTTCGGATCGGCCTGGTCGAGGAAGTCCAGGTAGAACGTCCCGATGCCGCCCGAGAAGGCGAGCTTGAAGTTGGGATCGCGCTTCAGCTCGAGGGCCTGGGGCGGATCGAGCAGGTACGCGAGGTCGACCTCGCCTCGCTTGAGCATGGCCACCCGCGTGGTCGACTCCAGCACGCTCTTGTACACGAGCCGCTTCACCGAGGGCATCTTGCGCCAGTAGCTCTCGTTGGCCTCCATCACGAGCTCCACCCCCGGGGTGTGGCTGACGAACTTGTAGGGCCCGAGCCCCACCGGGTTCTTCTTGAAGCCGTCGGGCCCGACCTGCTCCATGTACTTCTTGGGGACGATCCAGCCGGCGCCGGTGGCGAACGTGCCGTAGAAGGTCATGAAGTCGGGCCACGGCTCGTGCAGGTGGAAGCGCACCCGGTAGGGCCCCGCGATCTCGATGTCCTTCACTTTCTCCTGGAGGATCCGGGCGCCCTTGGCCCGCAGGAAGCTGAACTTCACGTCGTCCGCGGTGAAGGGATCGCCGTTGTGGAACTTGAGGCCCTCCCGCAGCTTGAACTCGTACACGCGGTGGTCCGGGCTCACCTTCCACGACTCGGCGAGGCTCGGGGTCAGCATGCCGCCCGGCATCGGCTTGACGAGCGCGTCGTGCATGGCGGTGAGCACCCAGAACGGGGTGAGGACGCCCACCACCTCGCCCGGATCGAACCAGGCCGGCAAGAGGGTCACGTAGAGGGCCCAGCGCATCTCCCCCTCGGGCCGGGCCTGGGCGTGCGCCCGGTCGGAGCCACGACCCACCGGCGGGGCGAGCAGCAGGGCGATTCCGAGCAGACCGGCCGTGATCGCGCGACGAGGGTGACGGAGGATCATGAAGGGACGGGCCTCCCGACCGGCGAAACGTGCACCGCGACGCTGCGAATCGACTGGCGGCGAACCTCCCACAGCCCGCGGGGTCGTGTCAAGCCGACGTCGGCCCGGCTAGCTCCGCCGCAGCTTCGGGTCCCACGCGTCGCGCAGGGTGTCGCCGAAGAGGTTGAAGCCGAGCACGGCCAGGCTAATGGCGAGCCCGGGGAAGAGGGCGAGCCACGGCGCCTGCTCCATGAACGCGCGCCCGGTGCTGCTGAGCATCAGGCCCCAGGAGGGCGTGGGCGGCTGGGTGCCGACCCCGAGGAAGGAGAGCGTGGCCTCGATCAGGATCGCGTTGCCGAGCCAGATCGAGGCGATCACCAGGATCGGCGCGGTCACGTTGGGCAGGATGTGGCTCAGGATGATCCGCGGGTGGCGACAGCCGATGGCCTGCGCGGCCTCCACGTAGCGGTTCTGCTTGGCCGAGAGCACCGCCCCGCGCACGATGCGGGAGTTGCCCGGGATGATCACCACCGCGATCGCGATCATCGCGTTGGTCGTGCTGGGCCGCAGCACCGAGACGATGGCCAGCGCCAGCACCAGGCCCGGGATCGCCTGGATGCCGTCCATCAGCCGCTGCAGGATCAGGTCGGTCCGGCCCTCGCAGTAGCCGGACAGCAGGCCGATGACCATGCCCGCCACGGTGCCGATGCCCACCGCGAGCAGCCCCACCCAGAGGGAGATGCGGCTGCCGTGGATGACCCGGCTCAGCACGTCGCGGCCGATGTCGTCGGTGCCGAACGGGTGGCCCCAGCTCGGCGCGGCCAGGCGGATCTCGGGCTGGGCCGCGAGCGGGTCGTAGGGAGCGATGGCGTCGGCCAGGATCGCGGTCAGCACCAGCAGCGCGATGAGCAGGGCCGACGCCGCGCCGAGCGGCTTGCGCCGGATCGCGGTCCAGAGCGACCGGAGCCGGCCGATCTCGACCGTCGACTCGGTCTCGAGGTCGGCCGCGGTGCGCGCGGTCACGGTCGCCATCGGCGCTCCCCGCCCGTCATCGATAACGGATCCGCGGATCGAGCCACGCGTAGGTCAGGTCCACCAGGAGGTTCAGGGAGACCAGGGTGCCCGCCACCAGCATCACGTTGGTCTGCACCACCGGGTAGTCACGGAAGAGGATCGCCTCCACCGTGAGCCGGCCCATGCCGGGCAGGGCGAAGATCGTCTCCACCACCACCGTGCCGGCCAGGAGCACGCCGAGCTGGCCGCCCACGATGGTCACCACCGGGATCAGCGCGTTCTTGAGCGCGTGCTTGTAGACCACGATGCGGCCCTCGAGGCCCTTGGCCCAGGCGGTGCGCACGTAGTCCTCGCGCAGGACCTCGAGCACGGTCGAGCGGGTCATCCGCATGGTCGCGGCGGACAGACGGAAGCCGAGCACCGCGGCGGGGAGAAGGAACTGCTGGAGGTTGCGCAGGGGCGACTCCCAGAAGCTCACGTAGCCGATCGTGGGGATCCAGTGGAACCAGATCGCGGTGAACGTGATCACGAGCGTGCCCAGCCAGAAGTCCGGGAACGAGAGCCCGGAGACCGCCACCACCCGGCCCACGTAGTCCGACACGGTGTCCTGGCGGGTGGCCGAGAGCACGCCGATGGGCACCGCGATGACCAGGCCCAGCACCATCGCGAGCGCGGCGAGCTCGACGGTGACCGGGATCGCCTTGGCGAGGCTCACCGCGATGGGCTCGCCGGTGAAGATCGAGTCGCCGGGGTGGAAGCTCACCATCTGCCAGACCCACAGCAGGTACTGCTCGTGGTAGGGCAGGTCGAGGCGCAGGTCCTTGCGGATCTTGGCGAGCTCCCGCTCGCCGATGTTGCCGGACTCGCCCATGAGGGCGGTGAGCGCGTCCCCCGGCATCACCCGCATGAGCCCGAAGACGATCAGGGACGACAGCAGGAGGACCGGGACCGCGAGCAGGAGCCGGCGGACCGCGTACTTGTACATGGCGCGCCGGGTCCCCCCCGCCGCTCCTACTTATCCAGCCACATCCGGGCGACGGTGGAGGAGCCGTAGCCGTCCGTGCGCCGGAGCGCGCCCGACGCGCCGTTGCGCACGTGCGGCTGGAAGACCATGAACCCGTTGTCGTACGGCATCCACATGCGCAGCACCTGGTCGAACTCGCGGTCGACGATCTTCTTGGTGATCACCCGCTGGTCGGCCACCGCCGGCGTCTGGCGCAGCTTCGTGGTCAGGTCGTCGATCACCGGGTCGTTGACCCGGAAGAAGTTC
Source organism: Candidatus Methylomirabilota bacterium (assembly GCA_035254745.1). Taxonomy (GTDB): domain Bacteria; phylum Methylomirabilota; class Methylomirabilia; order Rokubacteriales; family CSP1-6; genus CAMLFJ01. Next base: position 5,464 of record DATFAJ010000405.1, read on the forward strand.
TTGGTCGACCGCGAGTGCATGTACTGGTACGTCCGCTCGTCGAGCCCCACCGCGTGCCCGGACTGGAAGCCCCACGACATCCCGTCCCACTTGCTCTCGACGTACCGGCCGTAGTAGGTCGTGTAGTCGAGCTTGGTGATCTTGACGTCGATATTGAGGTTGCGCTTGAGATCCTGCTGCACGAGCTGCACCTGCGAGGTCATCTGCGGGAAGTACTCGTAGTAGAAAAGCGTGGTCTCGAAGCCGTTCGGGTGGCCGGCCTGCGCCAGCAGCTTCTTGGCCTCCGCGGGGCGATGCTGCCACCAGGGCCCGAGGTCGGCCAGGGTCGGCGCCTTGTCCTGGTAGTAGATGTACGGCACGCCCCAGCCGATGATGCCGTGCCCCTCGAACAAGGTGTCGGCCTGCTTCTGCCGGTCGATCGCCATGGACAGCGCGCGGCGCACGCGGACGTCGTTGAAGGGCGGCTTGTCCTGGGCGAGGGCCACCCCGAACGGGGTCAGGGTGTTGTGGTACGACTGCACGAGCGCGTTGGGGTTGGTCTTGCGGACCGTCTCCACCTCCGACGGGCTCGCCAGCCAGATGATGTCGCTCTGCCCGGTGCGGAAGGCGGCCATGCGG
>DATFAJ010000406.1:0-6794 GCA_035254745.1 Candidatus Methylomirabilota bacterium
GTCTGGGGCGCCACCGGCGGGCTCGGCAGCCTGGCGCTCGAGATCGTGCGCGCCCAGGGCGGCCGCGCGGTCGCGGTGGTGTCCGACGACGCCAAGAAGAAGTTCTGCCTGGACCACGGCGCGGTGGGGGTCATCAATCGCTCGCAGTTCGACCACTGGGGCGTGATGCCCGACACGAAGGACGGTCGGGCCTACGGCAACTGGGCCAAGGGCGCGCGGGCCTTCGGCAAGGCGATCTGGGACGCGCTCGGCGAGCGCGTCAGCCCGAGAATAGTCTTCGAGCACCCGGGCGAGGCCACGCTCCCCACCTCGGAGTTCGTGTGCGCCACCGGCGGCATGATCGTGATCTGCGCCGGCACCACCGGCTACAACGTCACGCTCGACCTCCGCTACCACTGGATGCGGCAGAAGCGCTTCCAGGGCAGCCACCTCTCGAACGACCAGCAGGCGCTGGCGGTGACGAAGCTGGTGGACGCGAGCAAGGTGGACCCGTGCCTCTCCCAGACCTACCGCTTCGACGAGCTGCCCGAGTGTCACCAGCTCATGCTGGACAACAAGCACCCCTACGGCAACATGGCGGTGCTGGTGAACGCGCCGAAGGCCGGGCTCGGGGCGTCCTGATCCGGTGACCGCGCGCGGATGAAGGCGCTCGCGTTTCGCGAGCACGGCGGGCTCGAGAAGCTCGCGTACCAGGACGTCCCCGACCCGAAGATCGGGGACGGCGACGTCCTGGTGCGCGTCCGCGCCGCCGCCCTGAATCACCTCGACCTCTTCGTCCGCGAGGGGCTGCCCGGCCTCACCCTGCCCATGCCGTTCTGGACCGGCTGCGACATCGCGGGCGACGTGGCCCAGGTCGGCGCCGCGGTGCCGGACGTGCGGGTCGGCGACCGGGTCGCGGTGAACCCGAACCTCTTCTGCGGACGGTGCGAGTACTGCCGGCGCGGCGAGCACAGCCTGTGCGTGCGCTACGGCATCCTGGGCGAGCACACCCAGGGCGGGCTCGCCGAGTACGTGGCAGTCGAGGGCCGGCACGTGCTGAAGCTGCCCGACGCGATCCGATACGAGGACGCGGCCGCCTTCGTGCTGGTCAACATGACCGCGTGGCGCATGCTGGTCACCCAGGCCCGCCTGCGCGCGGGCGAGGATCTGCTGATCCTGGGCGTGGGCGGCGGGGTCTCGTCCGCCGCGGTGCAGATCGGCAAGCTCTGCGGGGCCCGCGTATGGGTGACGTCGTCCAGCGACGACAAGCTCGAGCGGGCGCGGGCCCTCGGCGCCGACGAGTGCATCAACTACGCGAAGGACGACTGGGTGAAGGTGGTCGGGCAGAAGACGGGGCGGCGCGGGGTCGACGTGGTGCTGGAGAACGTGGGCGCGGCCACCTGGAAGGGCGCCATCCGCACGGTGGCCAAGGGCGGGCGCATCGTCACCTGCGGGGCGACCTCGGGCCCCATCGCGGAGACCGACATCCGGCTCGTGTTCTGGAAGCAGCTGTCGATCATCGGCTCGACCATGTCGAACGACGCCGAGTTCGACACCGTGATGGGCCAGCTCTTCGCCGGGCGCCTGCGGGCCATCGTGGACACCGTGATGCCGCTCCGCGAGGGCGTGGAGGGCGAGCGTCGACTCGCGGAGGGCAAGCAGTTCGGCAAGATCGTCCTCACCCCCTGAGCTTCCGGCTGGTCGTCATCGCGGACTGGTCGGCGGCCTCGACCCGGGGCCCGGCCCGGCCGACGCGCGACCGGTGCTGGGTCGCGTGGGGGCGCGCCGACGGGCCGGTCGCGCGCCCGGAGCCCTGCTACTTCCGCACCCGGACCGACGCGGAGGCCTTCATCCGCGAGCGGCTCCTGGCCGAGCCGGGCCGCGCCCTGGTGGGCTTCGACTTCGCCTTCGGCTACCCGGCCGAGGCGGGACTGCCCGCGGGCCGCGCGCTCTGCGCCCGGCTGGCCGCGATGGTGCGCGACGCGCCCGACGGGACCAACAACCGCTTCGAGGTGGCCGGCCTGCTGAACCGCGAGATCCAGGCCACGCTCGCCGGTGACTTCGAGGGGCCGTTCTGGGGTCACCCGCAGGGCCAGACGCATCCCTACCTGAGCCCGAAGCGCCCGCGCCCCTTCCCCCTGCGCATCCCGAACGGTCGGCTCGCCGAGCGGCGGCACCGGGCGCGCGGCATCCAGAGCCCGTGGAAGCTGTTCACGCGCGGGGCCGTCGGGTCCCAGACGCTCGTGGGCCTGCCCGCGGTCCACCGCCTGCTCACCGATCCTGCGCTCGCGGCGCGCGCGCGGGTCTGGCCGTTCGAGACCGCGTGGGACCGTGCGATCGGCGAGGACACGATCGTCGTCGCCGAGATGTGGCCGAGCCTCGTCAATTGCAGCCGACAGCCGTACGCGATCAAGGACCAGTGCCAGGTGGCGGCGGTCCGCGACTGGGCGCTCGACCGGCCGGCCGCGCTGGCTCGCGGCCTCGCCCGGCCTTCGGACCTCACCGACGACGAGGAGCGCATCGCCCGCGAGACCGAGGGCTGGATCGTCGAGAATGTATGAATGTAAGACCTGACCCCATGCTGATCATCACCGCGGGCGTCACCGGGATCGTGACGTCGGTGACGATGATCGGGCCGCTGCTGGTGGATATCGCGCGGGACCTGGATGTCTCGCTGGGCCAGGCCGGGCTGCTGGCCGCGGCGGCGGGCGTGCCGCAGGCGCTGTTCTCGCCCTTCTCGGGCCTGCTCTCGGACCGGCTGGGGCGCAAGCCGATGATCGTGACCGCCTTCGCCAGCGTCGCGGTGCTGAGCGTGGCGGCGGCGCTCGCCCCCGGGTTCGTCACGCTGGCGGTGGTGCGCTTCCTGGCCGGGCTCCTCGGCTCGCTCGCCCCCACTAGCCTGATGGCCTCGGTGGGCGATCTCTTCCCGTCCGAGCGCCGGGCGCGGGCGATGGGCTGGTTCAACATGGGCTTCAGCTTCGCGGCCATCGGTGGGGTGCCGATCATGGGCGCGGTGGGCGGCGCGCTCGGCTGGCGCTGGGCGTTCGTGACCATCGCGCTCCTGATGCTCGCGCTGACCGGCGCGGTGCAGCTCTGGTTCCCGCGCATCCCGCCGGTCGCGGCCGGCACCAGCGTGCTCGCGACCTACCGCGCGGTCTGGGGCGTGCCGCGCCTCCTGCCCCTGCTCGGGGCCAATCTCATGGAGCGCTCGCTCTTCGCGATGGTGGCGATCTACCTGCCCGCCTTCGTCATGCTGAGCTTCCACATGACCGCGGTGGGCGTGGCCCCGGTGCTGGCCCTGGTCGCGGTCGGGGCGATCAGCGGCAACGTGCTGGGCGGCCGGCTCGGCGACCGCTTCCCCAAGCCGGCCATCTTCGTGATCGCGCAGGTCGTCAGCGCCGCGCTCGGCCTGGCCCTGTTCGGCGCGGGGCTGCCGCTCGCGCCGGTCGTCGCGCTCGCCTTCGCGCTGACGCTCTGCAACGCGGCGAGCCGGCCCGCCTTCCTCGCCTACGGCTCCGAGCTGGCGCCCCGGCAGCGCGGCGCGCTCTTCGGGCTCATCGCGCTCACCAACCAGAGCGGGCTGGTCATCGGCTCGGCGGTGGGCGCCGCCGCGATCGGCGGGGGCGGCTATCGCGGCATGGCGCTGGCCGCGGTCGCGCAGGGCGTGGTGGCGGCGGGCCTGGCCCTGCCGCTGCTCAGGCGGCCGCGGGTCAGCGCTTGAGCAGGAGGGCCAGGCCGGAGGTCAGGAGCAGCACCCGGATCACGATCTGGAACGCGCGCTGCGAGAGCCCGGTCTGGGTGCGGCCTCCCACGTAGAGGCCGGCGCCCGCGATGGGGAGCGCGGCGAGCAGGTAGCCCAGGGTCTGGCGGCCGAAGAGCCCGGCCACGGCGAACGCGGCGAGCCGCACGCCGCCGTCGATCAGGAAGTTCATGGCGAAGGTGGCGCGGAAGGCGAGGCGCTCGAGCCCGCGCAGGTTCAGGTAGATCACGTAGAACGGGCCGCCGGTGCCGAACAGCGTGCCGACCAGGCCGCCCAGGAGGCCGCAGTAGCTCGCGGCCGCGCGCGAGCCGCGCAGCTGGGGGAGCGGCAGCATCTGGTAGATCGCGTACACGATCACGAAGGCGCCCAGGATCCGGGCCAGCAGCCCGGTGCTCATCACGCGGAGCACCCAGAGACCGCCGAGCACGCCCACCACCATGAACGGGATCAGCCAGAGCTGCTCGCGCCAGGCGACCTGCTCCACGTTCTTCACACCCTGGCTGGCCGAGCCCAGGTAGTCGAGGGCGACCACGAGCGGCACCACCACCGTGACCGGCCACAGCAGGGTGAGCAGCGGCACCGCGATCAGGCCGGAGCCGAAGCCGGCCATGCCGCGCACCCAGTAGGCGAGCAGGAGGATCAGCGCGGAGTAGGCCGCGGTCTCGATCGTGAGCGGAGGCAGGGGCACGAAGCGATCAGGCGGCGGGGCGACCCTCGAGATGCCAGGAGCCCTCGTCGCGGTTCCAGAGCCGCAGCATGTGGCGGCCCCCGCCCTGCTCGGGCGTGCCCGCGTCCTTGAACGCGGTCCGGCTGTGGGCGAACTGGCGGTTGTTGAGGTACTGCAGCTGCCCCTTCTCGATCCGGAACTCGACCCACGCGGCCTCGTCGTCCACCAGCGCGCGGAGCGCCGCGAGCGCCTCCCGGCCGAGGTCGTCGAGCGGCTCGCCCGCGAGCCGGTAGCCGTTGACGACGTAGTCCTCGTAGTAGCGCGCGGCGAGGACGCCGCGCTCGTACTCGAACACCGGGTGGTGGCTGACGCGGACGTCGTCGGGGGCGTGCTCGCCCTGCCGATCCCACGCCATCGGCGCGTAGAGCCGGGCGAGCAGGTCGGGCCGGCGGCGGCGAAGCGCGTTGTGCGCGGTCACGAGGCTCGTGAAGCGGCTCAGGCCGCCCTCGAGCGCCGACTCCAGGCAGAAGAGGCCCACGAAGTTCGGGGCCTTCCAGAGCCAGCCCCCGTCGGTGTGGAACGGCTGGCCCAGGTTGGTGACCGAGCGGCGCACGCCGTAGCCCAGCGCCTGGCCGGTGTCCTTCACGTCGTAGAGGCGCGCGCCGTTGACCTTCTGCGCCACCACCTGCCCGAGCATCGCGGCGAGCAGCCAGCCGATGGCCCGGTTCTCCTCGAGCCCGTAGCGCTCGACCGGGAAGCGGTCCACCACCGCGAGGCCGGTATCGGTCTCGAGCTTCGCGCGCACGTCCGACATGAGGGCCGAGCACGCCCGCAGCGAGAAGGCGGCGGGCGCCAGGCTCTCGATGGGCCGCGGGGCGGCCCGCAGGGAGGCCACCACCTGATCGAGCTCCGCCACGCAGGCGTCGGGGAGCGGGATCCGCCAGCGGTCGGGGGAGATGGTGGCCCGCGTCCAGGCCTTCGGACGCTCGATGTCCTCGGGCGGGAGGTGTTCCGTCAGCCGATCGACGCGCATCGCGAGCCTCCTCGAACGCCGGAAGTGCCCGGAAGTATAGCGCGTGCTAGAGTGGGAAATCCAGGAGGTACCGCCCATGCGCTTCTCCGGCGTCTGGCTGCCCGCGATCACCCCGTTCTCCCAGGGAGAGATCGACTTCCCCGCGTACGAGCGCCTGATCGACCACTACGTGAAGCTCGGCGTCACCGGCGTCATTCCGCTCGGCACGACCGGCGAGAGCCCGACCATCGACGACAACGAGGCCGAGCGCCTGGTCGAGCGCACCGTCGCGACGGTGGCGGGCCGGGTGCCGATCGTGGTCGGGGTCGGCAGCAACGACACCCGCAAGGCGGTCAAGGCGGTGAAGCGGCTGCAGCGCCACCCGGTGCAGGGTATCCTCTCGGTCTGCCCGTACTACAACCGGCCGAGCCAGGACGGCATGCGGGAGCACTTCACGCGCATCGCGGAGGCCACCGACCGGCCGATCCTGATCTACAACATCCCCTACCGCACCGGGGTGAATCTGACCAACGAGACCCTGCTGCGGCTCGCCGAGATCGCCAACATCGCGGGGGTGAAGGACTCCTCGGGCAGCATCCCGCAGTCGCTCGAGCTGCTGCGCCAGCGGCCCGACGGCTTCGCGGTGCTCACCGGCGAGGACGCGTACTTCTACACGATGCTGGCCCACGGCGGTGACGGCGGCATCCTCGCCTCGGCCCACGTCGAGACCGCGCTGTTCCTCACCGTGTACGAGCGCATGGCGGCCAACGACCACCAGGGGGCCCGCAAGACGTGGTCGCGGCTCGAGCCGCTGGTGCCGCTGCTCTTCAAGGAGCCGAACCCGGTCCCGATCAAGCACTGCCTCTGGCGGCAGGGGCTGATCGGCTCGCCCGAGTGCCGGCTGCCGCTCACGCGCGTGTCCGACGCGCTCGCCGTCGAGCTAGACCGCGCGCTCGCGCGCTAGTACCAGCGAGGGTCGCCGGGCAGCACCGCGAGGGGCTTGCCGTCCACCTGGAGCACCCGGGGACGGATGGTCGGCACCGTGCGCGCCCGGAGGGCGCGGAGGATGTCCTCGGTGCGGGAGCCGGCGGCCTGCAGCAGCTCGAGGTTCTTGATCGTCGGCAGCCGGAGCGTGATCTCCTTGCGCCCGAGCGCCTCGAAGGCCTCGGTCGGCGTCGACCAGCGCAGCGCCACGATCTCGTGGCCGTCGACCTCCGGCGCCTGCCCGGGTGGCGCCGCGGCCGCGAAGAACCGGGTGTCGAAGCGCAGCGGCTGCTCCTCCGGCGTGATCCAGTGCGCGAAGTAGGTCAGGCGCTCGGTCGCGAGGGTCAGGCCCTCCTCGCGCAGCATGGTGAAGAAGGCGGGGTTGGCCGACT
>DATFAJ010000407.1:0-3587 GCA_035254745.1 Candidatus Methylomirabilota bacterium
GATGACGGGCGCGCCCATCGCGACCACGCTGGCGCCGATCGTGACGTGGTGGACCGTGCTGCACGTGGCGCAGATCCCGCTCTTCGCCCTGCTCGGCCTCGTGGTGGCGCTGCTCGTCCGCGGCCTGGACGGGCGCGCGGCCCGGATCAGTCGTGGCGCCGTCGCGGTGTTCGTGGTCGTGTACCCGGCCTTCGACGCCGCGGTCGGCGTGGGCAGCGGCGTGATGCTGGGCGCGCTGGGCCCGCCCACCCCCGAGCGCCTGGCCCTGATCGAGCCCGCGCTGCAGGCCCTCTTCTGGGGCCCGGTGACGGGGCTCATGGCGGTGGTGGGCGGAGCCGCGTGGGTGGTGGCGCTGATCGCCGCGGCGTGGGCGTGGCGTGGAGCGGGCGCGCCGTGGCCGGTGGTGGCGCTCCTCGGGGCCTCGGGGCTGCTGCTCGGGTGGAGCCACATCCGCCCGTTCGGGCCGCTCGCCTGCGGAAGCCTCCTGATCGCCGCGGGATGGATCGAGTCGGCCGGCGGGCAGGGGCGCGCGGCCCGACCGGCCTAGCCCTCGTCCCGCGCCGCGCCCCGCTCGAGCAGCAGCGTGGGCACGCCGCAGGTGCCGTCGCGCAGCGTGAGTACGCGCGTGCTCGGCTTGCGGCCGGCGCGCACCTCCGAGACGTCGAGGCCGGCGGCCCGCAGGCGCGCCCGCGCGGCGTCTGCGTCGGGCACGCGCCACGAGAGGCCCCACAGCCGGTCCGGTCCGTCGCCGACCCCGGCCCGGAGGTCGTGGGCCACCTCGACGATCAGGTCGCTGCAGCGGAAGAAGAGCAACCGCGCGCCCCACGCGGGATTCGACCGATCGAGGCGCATGTCGAGCGCCAGGCGCGCGCCGTAGAGCGCGGTGGCGCGCTCGGGATCGGGCGTGCGGATCACCACGTGATCGAGGCCGCTCACCGCGGCGGGCTCCGCGACGAGCGGGCGAGAGGCCGGCAGCGGCGCCTGCTGCAGGAAGAAGAGGCGGACGCCGTGGGTGGCCGCGGCGGCCGCGCGCGTGCGGCGCCAGGGCCGGCGGGCGCCGGTCTCCGCGTCGGTGCTGGCCCCGTCGGTGATCGGCTCCGGTTCCAGGCCGAGGCGCGCGAGGCGGCGGTGGGCGCGCTCGATGTCGGTGGTCGCGAACGCGAGGCTCGCCAGGCCCTCGCCCTGTGCGTCGAGGACGGCGGCGAGGCGCTCGGCGGTCGCGCCGCTCCCGGACGGCGCGATCAGCTCCACCGCCACGTTGGCGAGCGCGAACGTCACCACCGTGGCGCCGCCGCCGTGCGCCTCCGCGCGCCAGGCCGGCGCGCGCCCGAGCAGCGTCCGGTAGGCGGCCACCGCGGCGTCGAGATCGCGCACCGCGACGACCACGTGGTCGAGGGCGTGCACGATCGGCGGCGCCGCCGTGGGCGCGATGGTCATCGGCGCGATACTGCCTCCGCGCCGTCGCCGGCGTCAAGGTATGCTAGACGGCGGCCATGGGGAGCGACGACGGGACGATCGGCCGGGTGCTGACGCGGCGGGAGGCCCTCGCGCTCCTGGGCGCGGGCGGGCTCGCCACGCTGGGCCCGGGCCGTCCGGCGCTCGCCGCCGCGCCGGGCGCCTGCGTGGTCCGGCCGGCGCTGACCGAGGGCCCCTACTTCGTCGACGTCAAGCTCGACCGCTCGGACATCCGCTCGGATCCGACCGACGGCACGCTCCGTCCCGGAGTGCCGCTCCGCCTGACCCTGCGGGTCTCGCGGCTGTCCGCGGGGGTCTGCGCCCCCCTGCCCGGCGCGGTGGTGGACGTGTGGCACTGCGACGCCGCGGGCGCCTACTCGGACGTGCGGGACTCCGGCGGGAGCACGCTCGGCCGGAAGTTCCTGCGCGGGTATCAGACCAGCGGTGCCGACGGGCTCGTGGCCTTCACGACCATCTATCCGGGCGCGTACCCCGGGCGTGCGGTGCACGTCCACTTCAAGGTGCGGTCCGACGCGGGGCGTGGGCGCGCGCACGAATTCACGTCGCAGCTCTTCTTCGACGACGCGCTCACCGACCAGGTGCACGCGAGGCCCCCCTACTCGGGAGCGCGCCGGATGCGGAACGAGCGCGACGGCATCTACCGCGGGACGGGGGGCCAGCTCACCCTGGCGGCGGCGCCCTCGGGCGGAGGCTACGCCGCCACGCTCGATCTCGCGCTCGAGGTGGGCTGACGTGCAGATGGTCCGGTACCGGATCGCGCGCGGGGACGCCCGCTCGACGGAGCAGCTCGTCGAGGCAGGCGGCTACGGCTACGCCCACTCGTGCGTCACCTCGGAGAACTTCCCGGTCCGCGGGCGGGCCGAGGCGGGCGAGCGCGACATCGTCCTCCTCGGGTTCGATCAGGACGTGACCGCGGCGGAGGCGCTGGCCGCGGCGGCGGCGCTCGGGCTCGGGCGGCCGTCCTACGAGGACGCGCTCCACTTCGGGATCGCGCACCCGGCGGTGCAGCAGGAGCACCCGGTGATCTTCCTGCACGATCCGTGGGTCGGCTACTTCGGCCGCCGCGACGTGCTGTGCCTCTGGAGCAATGCCGGCCGCCGCGAGCTGGGGCTCGAGGGCTTCGACGACACCTGGGACCCGCGGCATCGCTTCGCGTTCCTGGGAGGACGCTAGAGCGCGACGATGCCGACGCTCAGCGTGGGGGACCGCGACTCGGTGGCCTACGAGGACACCGGGCGCGGGCCGATCATCGTGCTCATCCACGGCTCGCCGGGGAGCTCGCGGGCCTGGCAGCCGGTGGCCCAGCAGCTCGCGGCGCGCTTCCGCGTGATCTCGCCGAACCTGCCCGGCTACGGCGCGAGCACGCGCCCGCCCGCGGGCCTGCCGAGCGACAGCGGGCACGCGGCGCGGCTGATCGAGGCGCTGCTCGAGGACATGGAGCCGCCCGCGGTGCTGGCCGGGCACTCCTACGGCGGGGCGGTGGCCCTGCTGCTCGCGCTGCGGGGCACGGTGAAGCCGGGGGCGCTGGCGCTCTTCGAGCCGGTCGCGGTGCCGGTGCTCGCCGCGGTGGGCGAGCGGGAGGCGTTCGCCTCCGCGCGGGCGCTGTTCGACGACTACCGCGCCGCGTTCGAGGCGGGCGATCGCCTGGCGGTGCGCAAGATGGTCGACTACTGGTTCGGCACCGGCGCCTTCGACCTGATGCCGGCGCCGACGCGCGAGTACCTGATCAACTACACCAGCAACAACATCGACGACGTGACCGCCACCTTCCGCGACGTCTACCCGGTCGACGGGCTCCGCCGCCTCGCGATGCCGACGGTGGTGGCCTACGGCGCGCGCAGCCCGCAGGCCATGGTGAAGATCGTGCGGGCCATCGTCGCGCACGTGCCGGGCGCGCGGCTCGAGCGGGTCGAGGGGGCCAACCACGCGTTGACCACCACCCACGCCGACGCGGTCGCGGCGATGATCACCGGCCTCGCCGAGCGGAGCGCGTGAGTGTGCGATCGCGGCCCTCGCGACGGGATCTCCTCCGGGCAGGCGCGGCGACCCTGGGCGCGCTGCTGATGGGGACGCCGGCCCGCGGGCAGGGTGTCCTGGAGCGGCCGATTCCC
>DATFAJ010000408.1:0-5894 GCA_035254745.1 Candidatus Methylomirabilota bacterium
CGGAGGCCGTCGAGGTCGATGGCGGGCATGTCGAGGTTCAGGGCGCGCAGCACGCCGTTGGCGAGCGCGTTGTAGTCGGGGAACGCGCGCCGGAGCCGCGCGCGCCAGGCCATGAGGCCTCCGTTGGCGTGCAGCTCGAACGCGGACTCGCGCCCGTCCAGGGCCGAGGCGACGTGGTCGGCCGCGAGCTGGAGCAGGGCCGCGCGCTGCAGCGCGGTGTACTCGCCCCCGCCGAACGACTCCTCGAGCCCGGCGCCGACCTCGGGCGAGGTCAGGTCCTTGTCCGACGGCGCCACCACGAGCGACGAGCCGGGCACGATCCGCAAGATCTCGGCCATGCGCTGCCGCGCCTTCTGCATCGCGATGCTGCCCGCGGCCACGTGGGCGCGGCCCGGCATGCAGTAGCCCTCCTGCGAGGTGTCGGGATCGAGCTCGGCCGCGGTCTGGCAGCTCCGGACCGTCTGCACGTCGACCACCAGGTCGACCAGGTACTCGATGGTGGGCTCGTGGTCCCGGAGGCCCATCGCGTGGGCGCACGCGAGCGCGAGCCCGAGCGTGAACTCGGCCTTCGCGAGCCACGCGTAGAGCTGATGCCAGAAGCACCACGCCGCGATGGGATCGGGCGAGGGCTCGGTGAGGAACACGCGCTCCCACGGTATCAGCACGTCCTGCAGCCAGAGCTGACCGTCCAGCTCGTCGAAGCGGCTGCTGAGCGGCGCGAGGAACGGGTTCGGGTGGCGGGCGGAGATCTTCCGGCACAGCACGGTGACGCCGGGTGCGTTCACCGGCACGATGAAGGTCGCCCGGTGGCCGTCGCGGTCCACTCCCGAGTGCGCGCCGACGTACACGTCCTCCGCGTAGACCGGGCTCGTGTGCATGCCGACCTTCCCGCTCAGCACGAGGCCGGCGCCGGTCTCGCGGACTATGCGAAGCGCCGCCCGTTCATTCGGGTCCTCGCGGAGCCGGTAGCCGATGGTGGCCGCGCCCGCCGAGAAGGTGAGGAAGCGCCCGGTGCGCGCGATCACGTCGCGATAGGCCGCGGCGCTCGCGGCCTGCTCGGGCGAGACGTTGCGCTGGCGGACCACGTCGTGCAGGCCGAGCGCGATCAGGTTGCCGTAGCCGGGCGTGTGGGTCATGTTGCCCGCGGTCGGGAAGATGGTCGCGGCGTAGCTCCGGCCCATCGCGCGCAGGTCGGCCGGGGTCCGCGGCAGGGCGAAGGCCCACGGCCGGCGCGCGCCCCGCTCGTCGGGCGGGGTCAGGAGGATCTCCTGCCACGCCGGATCGTGGTGCCGGTCGTACCACGCGGCGTACTCGTCGACCATGGCGCGGGTCGCCGGATGGAGGGTGACGTCCTCGATCAGGCCCTCGCCCATGACCCAGACCCGACGGCCGTCGCGCAGGGCGTCGCGATACTCGCTGCCGGTCCTCATCGCCTGGCCCTCCTAGACACCCGCGAAGACGTCCGCCCAGTCCTCCAGCATCCCGGGGTGCCCGTGGCGGATGCTGACCGCGAAGTGATTGTAGCCGGCCTCGCGCAGCTCGCGGAGCCGCTCCCGGAGCGCGGGCCGCGTGCCGGTGAAGGTCATGGTGCGGATGAGATCGGCGGTGCACACCTCCTGCTCCTCCGGCCGGAGGAACATGAGGTGGCCGCGGTGGTTGGCGAGGTAGCGGGCGTCCGCCGGCTCGTAGGATTCGTAGATCTCGCGGTAGCGCTCGAGCAGCGGGGCCAGCGCCGGCGGCACGGTGCGGCCCATGTTGCCGAACTCCTCGACCTCGACCAGGTTGTGGAGCGCGATGGTGGCGTGCGGCCCGGCCTGCGCGCGCGCCCGCGGGCTGTCGAAGGCCTCGCCCTCGGCGAGCACGCACCCGCCGGTGAACGCGGTGGCCACCTGGCCGGCGGGGTCGACCCCCGCGGCGCGCCAGGCCTCCCGCATGTCGGCGGCCGCGGCCCGCGCCGCGCCCATGTGCCCGGTCGCGTAGAGCCACCCCGCGCGAAGCTCGGCGGTGAGGCGGCGGCCGCGCGGCCCCAGCGCCGAGATGTGGAGCGGGATCGGGTCGGTCACGTTGACCGCGCCGATCTCGGGGTTGAGGAAGCGGATCTTCCGCCGCTTGCCCTCGAAGGCCCACTCGAGCGTCTCGCCCGCGATCAGGCCCTGCACGACGCGGATGTACTCGCGCATGGCCTCGAGCGTCACCGGCCGGAGCCCCATGGTGCGGCGCGCGGTGAACCCGGTGGAGATGCCGAAGTCGATCCGGCCGGGAGCGAGCGCGTTGAGCGAGGCCAGCGCGCTCGCGGCCACCGGCGCGATGCGGTTGGACGGGATCAGCACGCCGGTGGCGAGCCGGATCCGCGTGGTCTGCACCGCCGCCGCGCCCATCGCCACGAACATGTCGGCGTTGAGGAGCTGGGTGTCGTAGAACCAGGCGCGCGCGTAGCCCAGCTCCTCGGCGCGCTTGACGACCTTCCACGAGTCCGCGGAGGTCGCCAGGTTGATCCCGAAGTCCATCAGAGCTTCGGCATCACCTGCTCGGCGAAGCGCCGCATCGTGCGCTCGACCTCCGGGCGGGGCAGCATCGAGCCCTGGTCGAACCAGCAGATGACCTGCGAGAGACCGAACTCCTCGACCGCGGCCTGGAGGCGATCGATCACCTCCGGCACGTCGCCGAACACCGCCTGGTCGCGGAAGAACTTGTCGTAGGGCAGGTTGGCCAGCGTGTCCTCGATGATCTTGAGGCGCGGCAGGTGCTCGGCGTAGGAGTCGGGCAGCGCGGAGAAGATCGCGCGGAGGTTCTCGTAGTACTTGCGCACCCCGGGCCGCATCGCCTCCCGCGCGGCGGCGCCGGTCTCGCCGATGTGCACCGGGAGCATCAGCGCCATCTGGTCGGGCTGCCAGGCGTGCCCGGCCTCGGCGAGCCGGGTGCGGTAGAGCGCCATGAACTCGCGGAGCTGCGGCAGCGGGGTGGTGGTCGTCCCCGAGTAGATCGGCAGCCCCAGGCCGCCGATGTGGGCGAAGCTCTCCGCGGAGTGCACCGCCACCCGGATCGGCGGATGCGGCCGCTGCATGGGCCGCGGCACCACCGAGACGTCCTCCACCTGGTAGTAGGTGCCGTCGTAGCTGAAGCGCTCGCGCGTCCAGGCCAGCCGGATGATGTCGAGCGCCTCCCCGAAGCGGCCGCGGTTCTCGGACACCGGCACCCGGAAGCCGTGGAACTGGCTCGGGATCGATCCGCGCCCCACCCCGAACTCGAGCCGCCCGCCGGACAGGACGTCGGCGGTCGCGGCCTGCTCGGCGCACGCCAGCGGGTGATGGAGCGGCAGCAGGGTCACCGCGGTGCCGATCCGGATGCGCGGGGCGCGCTGGGCGATCACCGGCACCGCCATGAGCGGGTTCGACAGGAGCGAGAAGGCGCCCCCGAAGTGGAGCTCGGCCAGCCACGCCACGTCGAAGCCGAGGGTGTCGGCCAGGCCGATCAGGTCGATCATCTCGCCGTAGCGCTGGGCGTGGCTCTGCCCCGGCGCCTCCGGAGCCTGGAAGAAGAGCCCGAACTTCACTAAGCGGCGACCTGGGCCGTGGTCGGCCCGTCGCCCTGGAGCGTGGTGCGGCGCACGTCGCGCGGCTCGTGCTCCGGGAAGGGCCGGGCACGGTGCATGGTCTGGCGGTTGTCCCACATGACCAGGTCGCCGACCCGCCATCTGTGCGAGTAGACGAACTGGCGCTGGGTGGCGATCTCGTTGAGGTCGCGCAGGAACGCGCGCGCCTCCGGCACCGGCCAGCCCACGATGCCGCCCGCGTGCGAGGAGAGGTAGAGCGACTTGCGCCCGTGGCCCGGATGGGTGCGCACCAGGACCTGGCGCACCGGCTTGAAGCGCTCGCGCTCCTCGTCGGTGAAGTCGGTGAAGCCGAGCAGCGAGCGCGAGTAGAGCTGCGAGTGCTCGCAGATCAGGTCCGCCACCAGGTCCTTCGTCTCCTGGTCGAGCGCGTCGTAGCCGGCGCGCATGTCCGCGAACTCGGTGTTGCCGCCCTTGGACGGGATCGCGCGGGCGTGCAGCAGCGAGTACTTCGCGGGCACGACCTTGAACGAGCTGTCGGAGTGCCAGAGCCGGTTGCCGAGCGAGAAGAGCCGCGTGCGGCTGTCGCGGGCGAAGACCTGGTTGTTCACGTCCAGGTTCGACACGTCCGCGAACGTGGTGGGCAGCCGGTACTGCTGGCGGAGACCGGTGCCGATGGCGTGCTCGATCTCGCCCAGGCTGCGGGTGAAGGCGAGCTGCTGCTCGTCGGTGAGCGGCTGGTCGTGGAAGACGAGGACCGCGTACCGGTCCATGCCCGCGTGCACCGCCGCCACCTCCTCGGGGGAGAGGGGCTGGGTCAGGTCGATGCCCTCGACCTCGGCCGCCAGGCAGGGCCCCACCTGGCGGAAGCTCACCGCGCCGGCCGTTCGAGTCGTCGCCATGCCGGGAGAGTGCGCCGCCCGTCCATCGCTAGTCAAGGGGGGCCGCCGGCCGGCCTCGACCCGACGGGGCGGCTGTGGTAGGCATGGTGACCTATGACCAAGGCCCTGACCGGCATCCGCGTCGTCGATCTCACGAACAACCAGGCGGGACCCTCGTGCGGGCAGATGCTGGCGTGGCTCGGCGCGGACGTGATCAAGGTCGAGGAGCCGGGCCGGGGCGACGTGGCGCGCTACTCCCAGCCGGACCGGCCGGGGGCCGACGCGCTCTTCTTCCTCGCCTTCAACGCCAACAAGCGGAGCCTCACGCTGAACCTCAAGCACGCGGGCGGGCAGGAAGTCTTCCGCACGCTGCTCGAGACCGCCGACGTGCTGCTCGAGAACTTCGGCCCCGGCGTCATCGAGCGGCTCGGCTTCGGCTACCCGGCGGTGCGCGAGATCAACCCGCGGCTGGTCTACGCGTCGATCAAGGGCTTCGGCTCCTACGGGCCCTATCGCGACTACAAGAGCTACGAGCCGATCGCGCAGGCGATGGGCGGGGCCATGAGCGTCACCGGATTCCCGGACGGGCCGCCGACCTTCACGTGGCCGTCGATCGGCGACTCCGGCACCGGCATGCACTGCGTGATCGGCATCCTCGCCGCGCTCATGCAGCGGCACACGAGCGGCCGGGGCCAGCAGGTCGAGGTGTCGATGCAGGACGCGGTGGTCAACCTGATCCGGGTCAGCCTGCGCGACCACCAGCGCTTCGGCCGCGTGATGGAGCGCGCCGGCAACCAGCTGGGCGCGGGCGTGCCGGGCACCACCTATCGCTGCCACCCGGGCGGCCCCAACGACTACGTCTTCATCTTCGTCCAGCAGCAGATGTGGCACCCACTGCTCCGCGCCATCGGGCGCGAGGACCTGGTCGGCGACCCGCGCTACGAGACCCCGGACGCCCGCTGGAAGAACCGCGCGGAGGTGAACGCGCTGGTAGAGGACTGGACGTCGAAGCGCCCGAAGCGCGAGGCCATGGAGCTCCTGGCCGGCGCGGGCGTGCCCTGCGGCGCCTGCCTCGACACCGGCGAGGTGCTGACCGACCCCCACCTGCTCGCGCGCGACATGATCGTCGAGCTCGACCACCCGGTCCGCGGCCGCTTCCTCACCGTCGGCAACCCGATCAAGCTCTCCGAGTCTCCGACCACCATCACCCCCTCCCCGCTACTCGGCGAGCACCGCGCCGAGATCCTCAAGGAGCTGGGCTACTCCCCCGACCAGATCGACAAGCTCGCCAAAGACGGCGCGATCTAGCGCCGATTCAGGCCACGCTATTCATCAGCGGCTCGCCCGAGACCGGACGGGTGGCGCCGCGGGCGGCTCCCGCGGGGCCGAGCGGAGTGGGACCCCCGAGTCCGGTGCGCCGCTCGAAGAGCGGCGAATCCGGCGAGTGGGTGACGGAGCCGGCC
>DATFAJ010000409.1:0-2425 GCA_035254745.1 Candidatus Methylomirabilota bacterium
AGGCACGCTCGAGGCGCCGGGCCCGCGCACGGCCGGAGCCGGGCGGACGGCCGACTACGACGTGCTCGTGGTCGGGGGCGGGCCCGGCGGCTCGAGCGCGGCCACCTTCCTCTCGCGCGGCGGGCTCCGGGTGGCGATCGCGGAGCGCGAGAGCTTCCCCCGCTTCCACGTGGGCGAATCGCTCCTGCCCGCGAACATGCCGGTGCTGGAGCGCCTCGGCGTGCTCGACGCGGTGAAGGCGCGCGGCTTCCTCGTGAAGTACGGGGCCTACTTCCACGACCAGGACATGGACCTGGGCTACCAGTTCTTCTTCCGCGAGGGAAAGCCGTGGCCCTCCTACACCTACGAGGTGCAGCGCGGCGAGTTCGACAAGATCCTGCTCGACCACGCGGCCCGGCAGTCGAACGTCACGCTGCTCCAGCCCACCACCGTGGAGCGGGTGGCCTTCGACGACGACGGCGTCACCGCCGCCGTCTCGGACGCCGACGGCACGCGGGAGATCCGGGCGCGCTTCCTGGTGGACGCGAGCGGGCGCGACGCCTTCATCGCCACCCGCCACGGCCGGCGCCAGCCCATCGAGGGGCTGGGCAAGGTGGCCCTCTTCGCCCACTTCCAGGGCGGCCGCCGCTGGCCCGGCAAGGAGGCGGGCAACATCCGGATCTTCAGCTTCCAGCCGGGCTGGTTCTGGTACATCCCGTTCCACAACGGCACCAGCAGCGTGGGCTGCGTGCTCCACGCGCGCACGGTGCGGGGGCGCGAGGGCAACCTCGAGCAGCTCTACGAGTCGCTGATCGCGCAGTGCCGCGGCCTGGTGGAGGCCCTCGACGGCGCGCCGCGGATCACCCCGGTGCACAGTGCGGCCAACTTCTCCTACCAGACCGAGCCCGCGGTGGGCGACCGCTTCGTGTGCGTGGGTGACGCGATCGCGTTCCTGGACCCGATCTTCTCCTCGGGCGTCTATCTCGCCACCCAGTCCGCCGAGCTCTCCGCGCGCGAGATCCTGCAAGCGTTCCGCGAGAACCGCTTCGAGGCGCGGCGCTTCCGCGCCTACCAGCGGGCCATCCGTCGGGGCATGCAGCCGTTCCAGCGCTTCATCCGCAACTTCTACGACCCCTCGTTCACCGAGATGTTCCTCAAGCCGCGCGAGTTCGCGGGCATGGTGGACGGGGTCACCGGGGTGCTGGCCGGGGGCGCCTTCCTGCGGATGACGCTGCGGATGCGGCTCTCGCTCGAGGTCTTCTTCACGATCGTCCGGATCAATCGCTGGGTGCGCCGCCGCCGCGGTCTCGCCACCGAATCCCGCTTCAAATGGTAGGGATCGGCCGCCTCCTGCCCAAGAACTACCTGTTCACGATCCTGGGCATCGCGGTGGGCGTGGCCGGACTGGTCGCGCTGGGCGCGATGGCCGAGCGCATCACGCGCTTCATCGACGGCGGCGATCGCTTCGTGCTCGGCCAGATCTCGGTGGCCGGCGAGGGGATGGGCATGGGCACCGGCTTCACCGCGGGCGGCCTGCTGCGGGCCAGCCGGATCGAGCAGATCGCGCGAGTGCCCGGCGTGGCCGCGGTGCAGGCGCAGGTGATGCTGCCGCTCAACCCCACCACGTCGCAGTTCCTCACCCTCACCCAGGAGCTGATCCTCGGCGTGGACCCCGGGGTCCCGATGCCGAACCGGCAGATCCGCGAGCTGCCGGTCCGGAGCGGCCGCTTTCTGCGCGCGAACGACCGGGGCGTGGTGGTGGTGGGCGCGGACTTCGCGGCGGCCCGGAAGCTCGGCGTGGGCGGCCGTCTCGAGCTGGCCGTCGGCCGGGTCTTCGAGGTGGTCGGGGTGCTCGACAAGACGCTCACCGCGCCGGACCGGTTCGCGATCGTCCCCCTCGACGACGCGCGCGACCTCTGGCTCAGGCGCGATCCGCTGCTCGTGCAGGTCTTCGCGGGCGGAACGGGCGGTATGACCCGGGCCGACCTCAACACCGGGGCCGCGGTGGCGTGGGCCGACGGGGTGGATCCCGACGAGCTCGCGCGGCGCATCCAGGCCACCGTGCCGGGGCTGAACGTCACGATCCCGGGCGAGCTGAGCCGTCTCCTGCGCCAGTCCACCGCGTTCTTCTCCGCGCTGCTCTTCGGCATCGGCGTCCTCGGGCTCGTGATCGGCGGCCTCTCGCTCTCCAACACGGTGACCGCGGCGGTGTTCGAGCGCATCCGCGACTTCGGGATCAAGCGCGCGCTCGGCGCCACCGATCTCCAGCTCCTGCGCGAGATCCTGGGCGAGGCCCTCGGGGTCTCGGTCTCGGGCGGGGTCATCGGGGTAGGCCTGGCCCTCGCCATCGGCACGATGGTCGACGCGCGCGTGCTGCGCGACGGCCAGCAGCTCTTCCTCTTCTCGCCGCGGCTCCTGGCCTTCGCGATCGCGTTCTCGGTGATCC
>DATFAJ010000410.1:0-6866 GCA_035254745.1 Candidatus Methylomirabilota bacterium
GGACCGAGCGCCGCGGTCGAGGCACTGCCCCCGGTGCCCTCCGACCTCACGAGCACCGTGCTCTCCCTCCTCGACGTCGGGCGCGCCACCGTCCCGGCGGTGGTGGTCCCCGACGGGCCGGAGCTCACCTACCGGATGCTGCGCCACCACGTGGGTCGGGTCGCGGACACGCTCGCGTCGTTCGGCGTGGCGCGGGCGGACCGCGTCGCGATCGTGCTCGGCAACGGGCCCGAGGCGGTCGTCGCGATCCTCGGGGCGGCGGTCGCGGCCGCGGCCGCGCCGATGAACCCCGCCTGTACCGAGGACGAGCTCCGCTACTACCTCGAGGACGTCGCGGCCAGCGCTCTCATCGTGCCCCGCGGCGGCGGGGAGGCGGCGCGCCGGGCCTGGCCGGCGGGGGCGCTGCTCGTCGAGATCGCGGTCGAGGCCGACGGCAAGCTCTGGCTCGAGACGTCGATCCGGGGCCGGGCGCGGCGCACCGCGACCGGTCCGGGGCCCGACGACGTCGCGCTCGTGCTGCACAGCAGCGGGACCACCGGCCGGCCGAAGCGCGCCGCGCTCCGGCACCGCAACCTGGTGAGCTCGGCCCGCAACATCGTCGCGACCTACGGGCTCTCGTCGCTCGACACCACGCTCTGCGTGATGCCGCTCTTCCACATCCACGGCCTGGTCGGCTGCACGCTCTCCACCTTCGCGTCCGGCGGGACCGTGGTCATGCCGGTGCGCTTCAATCCGGTGGGCTTCCGGCGCATCCTCGCCGCACACAAGCCGACCTGGTACACCGCGGTGCCGACCATCCACCAGCTCATCCTGGCGCGCCAGCGGGAGCGCGCCCACCCCGGCAGCTCGCTGCGGTTCATCCGCTCGGCCAGCTCCAAGCTCCACGAGGCGACGCTGCTCGGGCTGGAGGAGGCCTTCGGGGTGCCGTGCCTCGAGGCCTACGGCATGACCGAGGCCTCGCATCAGATCGCCTCGAACCCGCTGCCCCCGGCCTCGCGGGTGTCGGGCTCGGTCGGCCGCGGGATCGGCGTGCGCATCGGAGTGATGGACGCGCAGGGCCAGCTCCTGACCGTGGGCGCGAGCGGGGAGGTCGTGATCCAGGGGCCGAGCGTCATCGACGGCTACGACGACAACCCCGAGGCCGACGCGCGCTCCTTCACCAACGGCTGGTTCCGGACCGGCGACCAGGGCTTCCTCGACTCGGCGGGCTACCTCACCCTCGTCGGACGCCTCAAGGAGATGATCAACCGCGCGGGCGAGAAGATCGCCCCGCACGAGATCGACGAGGTGCTGCTGAAGCATCCGGCGGTGGCGGAGGCGGTGAGCTTCGGGGTGCCGCACGACACCTGGGGCGAGGTCGTCGAGGCGGCGGTGGTCCTCCGCGCGGAGGCGACCGAGGCCCAGCTCCTGCGCCACTGCCGCGAGCACCTCGCCGACTTCAAGATCCCCACCCGTCTCTACCTGGTCGGCAGCATCCCGAAGGGGTCCACCGGGAAGATCCAGCGCACCCGGATGCCGAGCCTGCTGCGGGGGACGCCATGAGGCCCATCCCATGAGGCCCGTCCCATGCGCATCGTCATAGTCGGGGCGGGCGCCACCGGAGCCTTCCTCGGCGCCCGCCTGGCCCGGGGCGGCGTCGACGTCACGCTGGTCGCGCGTGGCGCGCACCTGGCCGCGATGCGCGAGCGCGGCGTCGAGGTCCGTGCCGCCGACGGCTCCTTCGTGGCCCGGCCGCCCTGCACCGACGATCTCGCGGTGGTCGCCGGCGCGGACGCGGTCATCCTGACCCTGAAGGCGCACAGCCTGCCCGAGATGGCGCCCCGCCTCGGCCCCCTCCTCGGACCCGACACCGCGGTGGTGACCGCCCAGAACGGCATCCCGTGGTGGTACTTCGAGCGCCACGGCGGCCCGCTCGAGGGCACGCGGCTCCGCTCCGTGGACCCCGGCGGCGTCATCGCCGCGCACATCGACGCGCGACGCGTGGTGGGCTGCGTCGTCTACCCGGCCACGAGCCTGGTGGCCCCCGGCGTCATCGAGCACGTCGAGGGCAGCCGCTTCTCGCTCGGCGAGCTCGACGGGACGACGACCGACCGCTGCCGGGCCATCGCGGCCGCGCTCATCAAGGGCGGGCTCAAGGCCCCCATCCGGCCGCGGATCCGCGACGAGATCTGGCTCAAGCTGCTCGGCAACGTCTGCTTCAACCCGCTGAGCGCGCTGACCCGGGCGACCATGGCCGAGATCGCCACCGACCCCGAGATGCGCGCGGTCGCCCGGGCGATCATGGAGGAAGCGGATGCGGTCGCCCGCGCGCTCGGGATCGAGCTCGCGATCGGAGTGGACCAGCGGCTCGCGGGCGCGGAGAAGGTCGGGGCCCACAAGACGTCGATGCTCCAGGACGTCGAGAGCGGGCGCCCGCTCGAGATCGACGCGCTGGTCGGATCGGTCGTGGAGATCGCCGATCTCCTGCGCCTCTCGCTCCCCCACCTCCGGACCGTCTACGCGTGCGCCCGCCTGCTGGACCGGAGCCTCCGGAGCGGTTAGCGCGGGCGGGGGCCGCCCCCGGGCCCTATTTCGGCTTGGGGGCGAAGAGGACGCACCACCCCTTGGGGTTGATCTTCCCCTCCACCAGCTTGCAGCCGTTCGGCGGCAGGAAGTGCAGGCACTTGTCGCACTCCTGCGCTCCCTTGGGCTTCTCCTGATACTGGACCACCTTCTGGGCCGCCTTCTGCTGGGCGCCCGCCCGGCGGGGGACCACGGTCAGCGCCAGCCCGACGCATCCCAGCAGCAGGGCCCGTCGCGACGCCTTGACCTCGCTCTCGACTCTCGTGCTCACGTGCCTCGGCTCCTTTCTGTGGATCGAATCGCCTATCCGTGAGCTTAGGGTACACCGCGCCCGACGGCCGGGCGGCCTTCCGCCCCGGCCGGACCCCCCTGGCCCCTGCCCTCGCCCACCGACGGCCAACCCCCATACGATGTCCTTGACTTTCCAGACTTCCACCCTTACAACTGGGGGCCAATCGATGGCCGACCCCTGGCCGATGCGCCTCAAATTCCTCTCGGTTTCCGTGACGCTGGTGAGTCTGCTCCTGCTCCTCAGCGGGTGCACGACGCTGGTGGATTTCTTTCGCCAGCGCCCGCAGGCGCTGCCACCCGCGTCGGAGCTCTACGCCGAGGGAGAGACCCAGCTCAACAAGGGCCGCTTCGACGAGGCGCGTACCGCGTTCCGCAAGGTGGCGGAGCGGCATCCGCAGTCGAGCTACGCGCCCCGCGCCCGCTTCCTGATCGGCGAGGCGTTCTACCGCGAGGGACAGTTCGACAAGGCCATCAAGGAGTTCGAGGGCTTCATGTCGTTCTATCCCCGCCACGAGATCTCGGACCTGGTGCAGTTCCGGCTCGCCATGAGCTACTACGACCAGATGAAGCCGGTGGAGCAGGACCAGGAGATCACGCGCAAGGCGATGGGGGCCTTCCGGGTCCTCGTCCGCGAGTACCCGGAGAGTCGGTACGCGGCGGACGCCCTCGCCAAGATCGACATCTGCCGCGGCCGCCTCGCCCAGAAGGAGCTCTGGGTGGCCGCGTACTACATCAACCAGGGCAATCCGTCCGCGGGCCGCCAGCGGCTCGAGAAGGTCATCAAGGAATTCCCGCGCACGCTCGTGATCCCGGAGGCGATGTTCCGGCTGGGCGACGTCTACCAGGGCGACGGCCGCACCGAGGATGCCCAGCGCCTGTTCCGCCAGGTGGCCGAGGAGTATCCGTACACCGATTGGGGCAAGCGCGCGGCGCAGCGCCTCCAGACTGCCACGAGGTAGATCCCTTCATGCACGACGTCGTCGACCTGCGCTCGGATACCCTGACGCTCCCGACCCAGGCCATGCGGGAGGCGATGGCCCGCGCCGAGGTGGGTGACGACGTGTGGGAGGAGGACCCGACCGTCCGCCGGCTCGAGGAGATCGCGGCCCGCCGAGTCGGCAAGGAGGCCGCGCTCTTCGTGTCCTCGGGCACCCAGGGCAACCTGGTCTCGGTGCTGGCCCAGACCCGCGCGGGCCAGGAGGTCATCCTCGACGCCGACTCGCACGTCTTCAACTACGAGGGCGCGGGGGCCGCGGTGTTCGGCGGCGTCCAGACCCTGCCCCTCAAGACCCGGCGCGGCTTCCTCTCCCCCGAGCAGGTGCGGGAGCACATCCGGCCGAGCAACATCCACATCCCCACCACCGGCCTGGTCTGCCTCGAGAATACCCACAATCGCCATGGCGGGACCTGCTGCACGCCGGAGGAGATCGAGGCGGTGGCGGCCGCCGCCCACGCCGCGGGGGTGCCGGTGCACCTGGACGGCGCGCGCCTCTTCAACGCCGCGGTGGCGCTCGGGCGTCCGGCCGCCGACTTCGCGCGTCCGGTCGACTCCGTCACCTTCTGCCTCTCGAAGGGCCTGGCCGCCCCGGTGGGCTCGCTGGTCTGCGGGTCGCGCGAGCTCGTGGCGCGCGCGCGGCGGGTTCGCAAGATGCTCGGCGGCGGGATGCGCCAGGTCGGGGTGCTGGCCGCGTCGGGCCTCGTCGCCCTCGAGTCGATGGTCGACCGGCTCGCCGAGGACCACGTCAACTGCCGCCGGCTCGCCGAGGGCGTGGCGAAGCTGCCGCGGGTCACGCTCGACCTGGCCACCGTGCAGACCAACATCGTCATCTTCCGGGTGGACCGGGACGGCGGCGCCGCCGAGCTGGTCACCGGCGGCCTGGCCCGGAAGGTGAAGATCCACCAGACCGGCCCCGGCACCATCCGATGCGTCACCCACAAGGACGTCGACGCCGACGACATCGCACGGGCCCTCGAGGCCTTCCGAGAGATCACGGCGGCCTGGTAGCCGCCCGCACCCCCGTCAGAGGAGGCCGCACCCTATGGCCGATCGCCTGCTGGACGTCAAGAACCTCAAGACGTACTTCTTCACCGACGAAGGTGTGGTGCGGGCCGTCGACGGCGTCGATCTCTACATCGAGAAGGGCGAGACCCTGGGCGTGGTCGGCGAGTCCGGCTGCGGCAAGTCGGTCACCGCGCTCAGCATCATGAAGCTGATCCCCCAGCCCCCCGGCCGGATCGTGGAGGGGGAGATCAGCTACAACGGGACCAACCTGGTCACGCTGGCCCCGAACAAGATGCGCAAGATCCGCGGCAAGGAAATCTCGATGATCTTCCAGGAGCCCATGACCTCGCTCAACCCGGTGTTCACGGTGGGCGAGCAGATCGCGGAGGCGATCCGCCTCCACGAGGGGCTCGGCCGGCGCGAGGCGATGGCCAAGACGGTCGACATGCTGAAGCTGGTACACATCCCCAACGCGGAGCGCCGCGTGAAGGAGTACCCCCACCAGCTCTCGGGCGGCATGCGGCAGCGCATCATGATCGCGATGGCGCTCTCCTGCAATCCCAACCTGCTGATCGCCGACGAGCCCACCACCGCGCTCGACGTGACGATCCAGGCCCAGATCCTCGAGCTGCTCAACGAGCTCAAGTCCAAGCTGCACATGGCGGTGCTGCTGATCACCCACGACATGGGCGTGATCGCGGAGACCGCCCAGCGGGTGGTGGTGATGTACGCGGCCAAGGTGGCGGAAGAGGCCCCGGTGGCCGATCTCTTCAAGGAGCCGCTGCACCCCTACACCCAGGGCCTGCTGCGCTCGATCCCGCGCATCGACCTCGCGGCCACCGCGCGGCGGCGCCTCGAGACCATCCCGGGCACGGTGCCGACCCTCCGCGGCGACATCGCCCCCGGCTGCCGCTTCGCCCCGCGCTGCCCGTTCGTGAAATCGGTGTGCACCGAGAAGGATCCGGTGCTCAAGGAAGTCAAGCCGGGACACAAGGTGTCCTGCTGGCTGTACTAGAGGCCACCCATGCCCGACACCGCACTCCTGCGCGTCAAGAATCTGAAGAAGTACTTCCCGATCCGCGGCGGGCTCTTCTCCCGTGAGGTCGCGCGGGTGCACGCCGTCGACGACGTGAGCTTCGACCTGATCAAGGGTGAGACCCTCGGCCTCGTGGGCGAGTCCGGCTGCGGCAAGTCGACCACCGGCCGCTGCATCCTGCGCCTGATCGAGCCCACCGCGGGCGAGGTGTGGTTCGACGACAAGAACGTGACCACGCTCGACAAGCGGTCGCTCCGGCACCTGCGCCGCGACATGCAGATCATCTTCCAGGATCCCTACGCGTCGCTGAACCCGCGGATGACGGTCGGCTCGATCATCGGCGAGGCCCTCGTGATCCACAAGCTGGCCAAGAGCAAGCGCGAGCGCGACGAGCGGGTGGTGCACCTGCTCGAGACGGTCGGGCTCAACGCCGACCACCTGCGCCGCTACCCGCACGAGTTCTCGGGCGGCCAGCGCCAGCGCATCGGCATCGCCCGCGCCCTCGCGGTGAGCCCGAAGCTGATCGTGGCCGACGAGCCGGTCTCGGCCCTCGACGTGTCCATCCAGGCCCAGGTCATCAACCTGCTGGAAGACCTCCAGAAGCAGTTCAACCTGACCTACCTCTTCATCGCCCACGACCTCTCGGTGGTCGAGCACATCTCGACCCGGGTGGCGGTCATGTACCTCGGCAAGATCGTGGAGATCGCTCCCGCCAAGGAGCTCTACACGAATCCGAAGCACCCCTACACCGAGGCCCTGCTCTCCGCGGTGCCGATCCCCGACCCGGCGGTGAAGCGCAAGCGGATCCTCCTGGAGGGCGACGTGCCGAGCCCGATCAAGCCGCCGTCCGGCTGCCGCTTCCACACCCGCTGCCCGGTCCGGATCCCCTCCTGCTCCGAGAACGAGCAGGTGCTGAAGCAAGTCTCGCCGGGCCACTGGGTGGCGTGCCAGGTGAGGGCCTAGTCTGGCGAGCCG
>DATFAJ010000411.1:0-3477 GCA_035254745.1 Candidatus Methylomirabilota bacterium
ACGAAGTCGAGCCGCCACTGCGCCTTCTTGTGGAAGGTCGCGGCGGCCTGCAGGTCCACCTCCGACGCCCCCGCCTTCTTGGCGGCCACGATCGCGTCGAGCATGTCGGTGGTGGCCTTGGCGCTCCGCTGCAGCAGCGCGTAGTGGCGGTCCTGGATCGTCAGCACCCGGCCGGCCAGCTCCGCCTCGGCGACCGCGTGGCAGGTCTGGCAGGCGCGGTTGATGTTCAGCAGCGGGCTCCGGACCCAGTGATCGCTCACCTTCTGGGCACCGATCCGCTGGTACGGCATGTGGCAATCCGCGCAGGCCACCCCCGCCCGCGCGTGCACGCCCTGGCTCCAGAGCTCGAACTCGGGATGCTGGGCCTTGAGGACCTTGTCGCCGGTCTCCGCGTGCACGAAGTCGGTGAAGCCCTCCGCGTCGTAGTAGGCCTCGATCTCCTCGACCTTGAGGCCGTTGGCCCAGGGATACGTGACCACCTTGCCCGCGCCCTTGAAGTAGTACTCGACGTGGCACTGCCCGCAGACGAACGAGCGCATCTCCTGCCGGGAGGCGTCGCGGTTCGGATCGTAGTCGGCGACGCCCTGCCTGGCCTTGAGGGCCTTGATGCCGTTGATGAAGCCCGGCCGCGTCACCCGCACCGCCATGGTCTTCGGGTCGTGGCAGTCCACGCACGCGATCGGATGCTGGATGAGGGGCTGGCCCGCGTCGTCCTTCAGGTTGCGGGCCTCCGCGTAGGGCATGCCCGAGACGACCTCGAAGCCCTTCATGACGTCGCCCTTGCCCGCGAAGCGGTAGGCGGCCAGGTTGGAGGCGTGACACTGCAGGCACGCGCCCGGCTGCTTGCGCTCGGTCACCCGCTTGGTCTGCTCCTGGTCGAAGAGGGCGTAGTAGTGCCCGCGTCGATCCCGGTAGTCGATCGAGAAGGCGTAGCCCGCGAAGATGCGCTTGAGCCAGGGCTCGCGGTCCAGCTTCTGCTCGGCGGGGCCGGCGTCGCTCGCTCCGAGCCCCCGCCCTCCGTACTTGGTCGTGGTCGGCAGCGCGGTCTTGAGATAGGTGTCGTACTCGTTGGGCCAGTTCTGGCCCCACACCTTGGGATCGATCGTCGCCTCGGTGACCTCGACGACCCGGACGAAGGGCTGCCGGGCCTCCTGCTTGCGCTCGAAGATGTTGGTGAGCAGCGCGAGCAGCAGCACCGTGAGCCCGGCGATCCCGGCGAAGCCGAGGATCGAGAGGAGCCACCCCCGCGAGCTACCGGACGAGTCGTTCGATCGCATCCATTCCTCCGTCGTGTGGGGATCGGCCCTCAGCCGCCCGCCCCGTGCCCCGCGGTCGCGTGGCAATGCAGGCAGTCGAGCTCGCGCCCCGTCGAGGCCCCGACCACCGCGTGGACGAACGACTCGTGGCAGCGCACGCAGTTGACCCGCACGATCTGGCGGTCGCGCGGGGTGATCTCGATGGGCTCGTGGAAGCCCTGCAGCGTGAACGCCATCGAGTGCCGGAAGCCGTGGTCGGCCTTGGCCACGTACTTGGCGAGACCCCGGTCCGGCAGGTGGCACTCCACGCAGGTCGCGGTGTGGCGGTGCCCGCTCTTGAGCCACGCGTCGTACTGCTGGTTCATGACGTGGCAGTTGACGCAGGCGCGCGGATCGGTCGAGAGGTACGAGAAGCCCTTCGCGTACACGAAGGTGAACGCGCCGACACCGGCGGGAATGCCCAGCAGGCAACCCAGGATCAGGGCGAGACGCAGCGGCCTCATTGACGCGGCTGCGACTATAGCACCCGCGCGCTACGCGATGCCGATGCACCGGCCGCGCGGCTCCACAGGCGGGCGGGCGTGATCGGCAGTTCGTTCACCTCGACCCCGAGCGGCGCGAGCGCGTCGGCCACCGCGTTGGCCAGCACCGCCGGCGGCCCCAGCGTGCCGCCCTCGCCCACCCCGCGCACGCCCAGCAGATTCTCCGCCCGCACCTCCACGTGGGCGAGCTCGAAGGCCGGCACGTCGGCCGCGGTCGGCAGCGCGTACTCCATCAGCGTCCCGGTGAGGAGCTGGCCGGCCTCGTCGAAGACGAGGTGCTCGAGCAGCGCGCCGCCGATCCCCTGGGCGATCGCGCCCTGCACCTGTCCCTCGACGATGAGCGGGTTGATCACCCGCCCGGTGTCCTCGACGCAGACGTAGCGCCGGATCTCGACGCGGCCGGTCCCCACGTCCACCTCGACCACCGCGGCCAGGGCGCCCGCCGCGAACGTGCCGCGGATCGGGTCGTAGAAGCGGGTGGCCTCGAGCCCCGGCTCGGTCTCGGGCGGCAGCCGGTGGGTCTCGAGGTGCGCGACCCGCGCCACCTCGAGCATCGAGAGGCCACGCGCGGGCATCCCGCGCACCGCGATCCGGCCGTCCGCCACCTCGAGGTCCGCGGCGGCCACTTCCAGGAGGTGTGCGGCGATCGCGGCGATCTTCTCGCGGAGCGCGCGCGCCGCGCGCGCCACCGCCCCGCCCCCGATCACCGCCTGGCGGGAGGCGAAGGCCCCGAGGCCGAACGGGGTCGCGTCGGTGTCGCCGAAGATCACCCGGACCGCGTCGAGCGGCAGCCCGAGCTCGGCCGCCGCGACCTGGGCCATGGTGGTCTCGAGCCCCTGCCCCTGCGAGGTGACGCCGGCCAGCACCGTCACCGCGCCGGACGGATCCATGCGCACGGTCGCGCCCTCGTGCCCGGTGCGGAAGGGCATGCGCGGTCCCGCGGAGGCGGCCTGCCCGAGCCCGGTCAGCTCGTTGTAGTTCGCGAAG
Organism: Candidatus Methylomirabilota bacterium; assembly: GCA_035254745.1. Classification (GTDB taxonomy): domain Bacteria; phylum Methylomirabilota; class Methylomirabilia; order Rokubacteriales; family CSP1-6; genus CAMLFJ01. The sequence continues at coordinate 2,786 of DATFAJ010000411.1, forward strand.
CCGATGCCCAGGTGCCGGCCCTCCTGCCGCAGGCGGGCCTGCTCGGCGCGGAAGGCCTCGTAGCCGACGGCCTCCACCACCCGCTCGAAGCAGACCGGGTAGCTGGCGCAGTCGTGGACGAGGCGGGTCGCGGAGGTATAGGGCAGGTCGGCGGGCCCGATCAGGTTGATCCGTCGCACCGCGACCGGGTCGAGGCCGAGGGCCCGCGCGCCCAGGTCGAGCAGCCGCTCCATCACGAAGGTGGTGGCCGGACGCGCCACCCCGCGGTAGGGACCGGCGGGCGTGGTGTGGGTGGCCACCGCCGCCACCTCGCAGCGGTAGTGCGGGACCTTGTAGGGCCCCGCGAGGAGGCCGCCCGCCATCAGGGCCTCGATGCCCGCGGTCCACGGGAACACCGAGTAGGCGCCCGCGTTGCAGGCGATCCGCGCGTCGAGCGCGAGCAGGCGACCGTCGCGATCGAAGCCGGCCCGCACTGCGTAGTGATGATCGCGGGCGTGCGCGGAGGCGAGGAAGCCCTCGCGCCGCTGCTCCACCCACTTCACCGGACGGCCCAGGCGCATGGCCAGCAGGCAGAGGGCCACGTCCTCCGGGTAGAGGACCGCCTTCACCCCGAAGCCCCCGCCCACGTCGGGGGCCACGACCCGGACCCGGTTCTGCGGCAGCGCGAGCATCTCGGCCAGGGCGTGCCGCAC
>DATFAJ010000412.1:0-3287 GCA_035254745.1 Candidatus Methylomirabilota bacterium
CGACGAGCGTCGTGGCGAACGCGGTGCGGGCGCTGGCGCGGGAGGCGGCCGCGCGCTCCTCCAGCAGCGTCCGCTCGGCGCGCTGCATCTGCGCCACCTCGTCCCGGATCGTGTCCATGACCCGCTTGCCCTCCCCGATCAGCCCCGGCTGCCGCACGAGCGACAGCGCCCGCGTGCGATCGGGCTCGGCCTCGAACAGGTCGATGCCGCGCCGGAGAATGGTCATCCGCTCGCCCGCGAGCTGCTCGACCCGCAGCAGGCGCGCGGTCTGGGCCGGGTTGTCGAGGATGAGCTGCCGGAGCTCGGCCAGCTGGCCCGGGAACCGGCTCACCGCGTCGCGGTAGGGATCGAGATAGGCCGGGTCCCCGGACAGCAGGTAGCCGCGCTGGCCGGTCTCGGCATCCTTCAAGCTCGAGAGCGCCGCCTCGAGCTTGGCCAGCACCTCGTGGGTGTGCGAGACCCACTCCACGTTGGTGGCGATCTCGCGGACGTTGTAGATCGTGGCCGCGGCGTCCACCAGGAGCGCGACGACGAGCAGGCCGATCGCGACGGTCAGCCCGCGGGTCGTCGCGACGCGCAGGCCCGGAGGAGGCGGCACCCCTCAGCGGCCGCCCGCGAGGGCGGGGGCGACCTCGCCGAGGAAGCGCTTGAGCTGGCCGCGCTGGTCCCAGGACGTGAGGCGGAGCGAGATGTGGGTGAGCCCCGCCGCCACGTACTCGCGCAGCTCGGAGATGCACTGGGCCGGGCTGCCCGCCACCGTCCAGCCCTCGACGAAGGCGGGCGAGAACTTGGAGGTGTAGTAGGTGTCGAGGAAGGTCTTGCTCTCCTCGAGCGCCTGCTGGCGGTCCTCGTTGATGTTGATGTTGTGATACAGCGCGCTGCCGAGCGCGTCGGGGTTGCGACCCTCCTCGCGCGCCATCTGCGCGATGCGCGCCCACTGCTCGCGGAACTGGGCCGGGGTCACCTTGTTGGTCATCCACCCGTCCGCGAAGCGGGCGACCCGCCGGAACCCGCGCTCCACCGCCGCGTCGGAGGCGCTCGCGCCCCCCTTCCAGGTGAGGCCGGTCGGGTTGCTCGCGATCCAGATCGGGCACGGCTGCTGGACCGGGCGCGGCTCGATCTTCACGCCCTCGAACTGGTAGAACTCGCCCCGGTGGGAGACCTTCTCGCCGGTGAAGACCTTCCGGAGAATCTGGATGCCCTCCTCCATCCGGCCCACCCGCTCGCTCGAGCGGATCCCCATCACCCGGTGCTCGAGCGCCTGCGCGGCGCTCTGCTCGTCCGGCCCGCCCAGGCACACCGCGAGCCACGCGCGCCCGCCCGAGAGCACGTCCAGGCTCGCCCACTGCTGCGCGAACAGCAGCGGGTGGCGGTGGACGAACGTGGCCATGCAGCCCACTGCGAGCCGCAGCCGCGAGGTGGCGCCCGCGAGGGCCGAGAGCAGCGCGACCGCCTCGAGGCGCGGCTTGGCGAGGAGGCTGTCGCCCACCCAGAGGGCGTCGAAGACCCCGGAGGCCTCGGCCTGCTGCGACAGCTCGATGAGATCGCGCGCCTGGATCGCGCCGAGCACGACCGCCCGATTGGCCAGGATGAGCCCGAAGGATGCGCGTGGCATGGATGGCCTCCCGGCAGCAATCTTGGCGGCCGGCGCGCGGCACGTCAAGGGCGTAACCCGGGCGCCACCGCGTGCGCGGGCGACGCAGGTAGTTCTTACCGAGCGCGACGCCGCTTCCGGCGGTCGAGCCGACCCTGCATGAGGCGCTTCGCCTTCCGAAGCTCCGCGCGCCGGGTGGGCGAGAGCCCTCGGCCGCCCCGGTTGATGTAGAAGAGGAGCATCCGGAGACCCGACGCGGGCCCCTTCGGGCTCACGCGTCGGGACGCCAGGGTGCGCGCGATCGTGCGCGCGTCCTCGTTGAACAGCCCCCGAGGCGGATCGGTCGACACCGTCGTGACGCTCCGGACCCAGCGTCGACCGCCGCGGCCGCCCGTGGCGCGGGGTCGTCCGGTCGTCTTCGCTACTGGCATGGCGGGTTGCCCTCCTTGTTTGATCCGGCGCATGCGCGGACCACGCCATACGCGAGACGAGCGACAGGCACGGCTCGCAGCCCCGCTCACCGTTCCTCGCGGTCGGGCGCCAGCCGGTTCCGACCCGGTAAGGCCGACGGCCGAACCGATTTGACCTGGCTCCGACTCCTCGGGTACGGTCTCGGCAGAGGAGCCGACCGATGACCGCGAGCCGCGCATTCCACGGAGTCATCCCCGCGATGGCCATCCCCTTTCGCGACGACTACAAGGTCGACGAGGAGGGCCTCGCCCGGTTCGCGCGCTGGCTCGCGGGCCGCCGGGGGGTGACCGCGGTGATGACGAACGGCCACACCGGCGAGGTCGGCTCGCTGCTGCCCGAGGAGCGCGCCCAGGTCACGCGCATCGTGTCCGAGGCGGTGGCCGGGCGGGTGCGCGTCGTCTCCGCGGTCTGCTCGGAGGGCACCTTCGAGGCGATCGAGCACGCCCGCGCCGCCGCCCACGCCGGTGCCGATGCCATCGACGTCATGCCGTGCCACATGTGGCTGCGCTTCGGGGTCCGGGAGGACGCGGTCTACGAGTACGTGAAGGCCATCGGGGCCGAGAGCGGGCTCGACATCATCGTGCACGTCTATCCGGCCAGCACCCGGGTCTCCTACTCCACGCGGCTCATGCTGCGCCTCGCCGGCCTGCCCCAGGTGAAGGGCTTCAAGATGGGCGAGCGCGACCTCGGCCGGTACGAGCGCGACATCCGGGCCCTGCGCGCCGAGGCCCCGCACGTCTCGCTGCTCAACTGCATGGACGAGTACCTGTTCCCGACCTTCGTCCACCGCCTGGACGGCACGCTGGTCGGCTGCGCGAGCCTGATCCCGGAGCTGACCTACGAGCTCATGACCGCCATGCAGGCCGACGACCTCGCCCGGGCGCGGGAGATCAACGACCGCATCTGGCCGGTGAAGGAGGCGGTCTACGGCGCCGGCGAGCCCTCGGGCGACGCGCACGCGCGAATGAAGGTGGGCATGGCCCTGCGCGGGCTGTTCCGGAGCGCGCTGGTGCGCCCGCCGGTGCTGCCGCCCTCCGCGGAGGAGGTGGCCGCGATGGCGGCCGCGCTCGAGGCGAGCGGGGTCGCCCGCGTCGAGCGCGTCTGACCTGGTTCCTGCTGTCGCTAGGCGCGGCCCTCACCCAGGCCGTCCAGTTCGCCGTCGTCAAGGGCCGCGCCCGGGATATTCCCCCGCTGGTGATCGTCGCGTGGACCCAGGGCGTGG
>DATFAJ010000413.1:0-4575 GCA_035254745.1 Candidatus Methylomirabilota bacterium
AGGGCCTTCTCGCCGCCCGACATCAGGGTCACCGCCTGCAGGCGCTTGCCCCGGGGCTGGGCCATCAGCTCCACGCCCAGCTCCAGCGGGTCGTCCTCGCCCTCCTCCGGCGGCACCATCCGCAGCTCGGCGCGGCCTCCCTCGAACAGCCGGGAGAAGATGTCGCTGAAGTGCCGGTTGATGTCGTCGAAGGCCTCCTGGAACCGCTCCTGCGCGGTGCGGGTCATGCCGCGCAGGGCCTTCTCGAGGTCCTTGATGGAGGCGACCACGTCGTCGTGCTGGGTGCGCAGGAAGTCGAGGCGCTCGGTCAGCTCGCGGAACTCCTCGTCCGCCACCAGGTTGACCGGGCCCATCGCCTCGAGCTTGGCCGAGAGCTCCTCGTGCCGCTGCCGCACCTCGTCGAGGTCTCGCGCGGCATCGTGGGCGCCCCGCAGAGCCTCCGCGGTTTCGACCGCGTGCCGGCGCCGCGCCTCCTGGAGCAGCTCCTCGCGCCGCACCCGTCCTTCCGTCTCCATCAGGTCGAGCTGGTGGAGCCGGCCCACCAGCGCGTTCAGCTGCTGCTGCACCTCGCGCAGCTCGCCGTCGACCGCCTGACGCTCCGCGAGCTGGCGCTGGTGCTCCTCGGCGATGACCGAGACATCGGCCTCGAGACGGTCGCGCTCGGTCACCGCGTCCCGGGCCTGGGCGTCCGTCCGCTCGCGCTCCGCGGCCAGATCGGCGCGACGCTCCGCGGTCTGGGCGCGGCGGGCCGTCGACTGCTCCTGCTGCAGCCCGAAATCCCGCTCGAGGGCGACGATGCGCTCGATGTCGCGGCCGAGGGAGTCGACCCGCTCCACCACCGTGGCGAGCTCGACCCGACATCCGGTGAGCCGGTCGGTCAGCCCGGCCTCGTCCCCCTGCCCGGTCTCGAGCAGCGCCTGCAGCGCGGTCATGTCGCCGCCCAGGCGGGCCTCCTGCTCGGCGGCGGCCATCAGGGCGCGCTCCAGCTCGAGCAGCTGCGAGGCCGTCTCGTCGCGCTCACCCGTGAGCTGCTGGCTCTCGGCCGCGAGGGTCTCCAGGTGGCGGGCGATCCGGTCGGATTCCCGCTGCACCGACTCGAGGTCCTTCTCCCCGGACAGCCGCGCGGTCTCCTGGGCCTGGTAGTTGGACTGCAGGCCCTCGAGCCGCGCCCGCAGCCCGGTCACCTCGCCCTCGACCGTCTCGAGGTGCGCCGCCGCCGCGTCGACGTCGCGGCCGAGGCCCCCGAGCTCCTCGCCGAGCTGGCGGATGGCGCGCTTGCGGCCGAGCAGCGACTGATCGTTGCTCTGCCGCTCGCTGCCGCGGTGGCCGCCGGTGAGCCGGCCGCTCGGCGAGAGCACCTCGCCGGACCGCGTGACGTAGGTGGCGACCACCCCGTTGCGACGCCACAGGGTCTCGGCCTGATCGAGATGCGCGACGACGCCGACCCGGCCGAGGAGGTGGTGCAGCAGGGCCGGCCACGGGCCACCGACCAGCCGGGCCGCCCAGCTCACCTCACCGGAGTCCTCGGGCAGCGTGGCGGGCGCGGGGAGCGTCTCGAGCGGCAGCAGGGTCGCCGCGCCCGCCCCTTCACGCTCGAGATAGCCGAGGGCGGCGCGCGCGTGCTCGAAGCGCTCGACCACGACCCACTGCAGCCGATCCCCGAGCACGGCCTCGACCGCGGCCTCGAGCCCGTTCGGAACCTCGAGGAGGTCCGCCACCGTCCCGACCACACCGCCCAGATCGCCCGAGGCGGTCCGCGCGAACATCGCGCGCACTCCGGCGCCGTATCCCTCGCGCTCCCGCTCCAGCCGCTCGAGCGCCTCCAGGGCCGACCGCCGCGCGGCCAGCTTCACCCGGAGCTCGGCGAGCGACTCCTGGGCCGTGGCCCGGACCGCCTCCCGCTCCCGCCGCGCGGTCTCGATCTCGTGCAGCTCCGTGCTCAGCAGCGAGAGCTGAGCGCCCGTTCGCTGCCGCGCCAGCTCCAGACGCTGCCGCGTGGTCGCGAGGGCATCGGCCTCGGCGCGGGCCGAGGCGAGCTCGGCCGCGAGCCGGTCGGCGCGGCGATCGACCTGGGTCCGCCGCTCGCGCAGCTCACCGCTGGAGCGCGTCAGGTCGGCGCGCGCGCCCGCCACCCGGATCTGCTCGAGCCGGAGGGTCTCGAAGCGCTCGCGGCGCTCGCTGAGCGCGGACCGGCAGGCCTCGATCTGCGTCTCGACCCGGCGCACTTCCTCGTCCTGCCGCCCGTGCCGCTCCCGGGCCTCGTCGAGCGCACGGCTCTTCTCGTCGCGCTCGGCCGAGAGGGCGACCCGCCGCTCCGCGAGCCCGCGGATCTCTTCCTCGAGCCGGGTCTCCTCCGCGAGCAGATCCTGGATCTGCAGCCCCATCTGTTCCCGGCGCTCGAGCAGTCGCTCCGCCTCACCCTGGATCTTTTGCACCGACTGCCGGAGGTCTCCCAGCCGGTACTCGGTGTCCTGGATCGCGGCGGACTGCAGGGCCTGCCGCCCGGTGAGGGTCGCGACCCGCGCTCGGTGCTGCTCCTCGGTCTCGCGCAGCGACTCCATCTCGCGCGTGACCGCCTCGTGCTGGGTGGCCAGGGTCGCGTAGTCGGCGGCGAGCAATGCCAGGTCGAGGCCCTGGCGCTCGGACTGGAGCGCCTTGTACTGCTGGGCCTTGCGGGCCTGACGCTCGATCGACGAGAGCTGGCGCCGCACCTCTTCCATCACGTCGCGCAGACGCTGGAGGTTGAGTCGGGTCGCGTCGAGCTTGCCCTGGGTCTCGGAGCGCTGCTGCTTGTAGCGGGCGATGCCGGCCGCCTCCTCGATGAACACCCGGCGCTCCCACGGCTTGGCGGTCAGCACGTGGTTGAGGCGCTCCTGGTCCATGAGCGCGTAGGCCTTGGGGTTGACCCCGGTCCCCGCGAAGAGATCCTGGATGTCCCGCAGGCGGCACACGTTGGTGTTGAGCAGGTACTCGCTCTCGCCGGTGCGGTACAGGCGTCGGGCCACCGCCACCTCGCTCCACGGCACGCTGAGGCCGCCGTCGTTGTTGAACACGAGGCTGACCTCGGCCATGCCGACCATCTTCCGGGAGGCGGAGCCGTGGAAGATGACGTCCTCCATCTTGTTGCCGCGGAGGGTCTTCGGGCTCTGCTCACCGAGGGCCCAGCGGATGGCGTCGGCCACGTTGGACTTGCCGCAGCCGTTGGGACCGACGATGCACGTGACGCCCGGGAAGACCTTCACATCGGTCTTCTCGGCGAACGACTTGAAGCCGTGGATCAGGATCGATTCGAGTCGCATGACGTGGTTACGCCCGCAGGGCGTGTTTCATAGATAACACACGCTCCGGGGATCGACCAAGAAAAAACCCCCACGAGTGGGGGGCGGGGGGGTGCGCCGGCACTAGATGTGGGTCGCGCCGATCGCGGTGGCTAGGCCCCCTTGAGCAGGCAGCACTTCTTGTACTTCTTACCCGAGCCGCACGGGCACGGATCGTTGCGTCCCACCTTCTGCCCGTCGGCGGCGCGGGGCTCGGTCCGGGCCGCCGCGGGTCGGGGCGCGCCTCCCTGCTCGTCACCCCGCGTCTCCTGCCATTCGGGCATGGCGCGCTGGGCCACCCGGGTGGTCGGCGCGTCCTCCTGGGTCATGCGCACCTTGAAGAGCTGCTCGACCGCCGTCTCCTTCAGGCTGCCGATCATCTCCTGGAACATGTCGAAGGCTTCCTTCTTGTACTCGGTCAGCGGATCGCGCTGGCCGTAGCCGCGGAGCCCGATGCCCTCCTTCAGGTGATCCATGTTCAGCAGGTGCTCGCGCCAGAGCTGGTTGATGCCGCGGAAGCCGCCCCCGTCCCACTCGAGCCCGAGGACGATCCAGCGCTCGAGCCGGTGGAACATCTCGGGGCCCATCTCCTGCTCGCGCTGGCGATAGTGCCGCTCGGCCGCCTCGGTGATCTCCTCCACCAGGGCCGGCTGAGTCCCCACCTCCTCGAGCTGAGGGGCCGGCACCCGGAAGTCGAGCTGGCGGTGCAGGGCCTCGTTGAGCCCGACCAAGTCCCAGTCCTCGGGGTGGGCGTCGGCGGCCGCGTAGCGCTCCACCAGGCCGCCGGCCAGCTCGCCGATCCACTCGAGCACGGTCTCCTCCTGGCTCTCCCCCGCCAGGATCTCGCGCCGCAGCCCGTAGACGATCTCGCGCTGCTTGTTCATCACGTCGTCGTACTCGAGCAGGTGCTTGCGGATCTCGAAGTTGCGCGTCTCGACCCGCTTCTGGGCGGTGCCGATGGCGCGGGTGACGAGCTTGTGCTCGATCGGCTCGCCCTCCTCCATGCCCAGGCGGTCCATGATGCGCTGGATCCGCTCGGAGCCGAAGATGCGCAGCAGGTCGTCCTCGAGCGAGAGGTAGAAGCGCGAGGAGCCGGGGTCGCCCTGGCGCCCCGAGCGGCCGCGGAGCTGGTTGTCGACCCGTCGCGACTCGTGCCGCTCGGTGCCGATGATGTGGAGGCCCCCGAGGGCGACCACCCGCTCGTGCTCGGGATCGGTCGACTTCTTGGCCTCGACCCAGGCCGCCTCGCGGGCCTCCG
>DATFAJ010000414.1:0-2597 GCA_035254745.1 Candidatus Methylomirabilota bacterium
CTCGAGAGCGAGCGTGCGCAGGAGGCCGCGGGCCCGGCGCCGGGGCCGTCCGCGCCGGAGCCGGCTCCGGCCCCGGCGCGGAGCGGACGGTGACATGAGCGGCCGGACCGCGCTCGGCCTCGCACTGCTGGCGCTGCTGGCCGGTCCGGCCGCGGCCCAGGCGCCGCCTCCGCCCCCGGCGGCCCCCGCGGCACCCGGCGGTGCGATCCAGGGACTCGAGCGCCTCTCGCCGGAGGACCGCGCGCTGGCCGAGCGCAACCTCGAGCGCTGGCGCAGCATGACCCCGGAGCAGCAGCAGCGCGCGATCGAGAACTACCGGCACTGGCGCAGCCTCTCCCCGGAGGAGCGCCAGAGCGCGCGCCAGAACCTCCAGCGCCTCCGGCAGATGCCGCCCGGCGAGCGCGCGCGGATCATGCAGGACTTCCAGCGGTGGAACCAGCTCCCGGAGGAGCGCAAGCACGAGCTGGAGCGCGCCTACCAGCGCTATCAGCAGCTGCCGCCGGAGCGCCAGCGGCAGATCCAGCAGCGCTTCGAGCGCTACCAGGCGCTCAGCCCCGCCCAGCGCGAGCGGATGGAGCGCAACCTCGAGCGGTGGCGGAGCATGACGCCGGAGGAGCGGCAGCGCGCCCGCCAGCAGATCCAGGAGAAGCGGCAGGAGCGGCAGCGCGAGCTCAAGGCGCGCGAGGACGCGCGCCGCCCTCGCTGATCGGGCGCGACTTTACACTGCTCGCGGGGGTCGTGTACGATGGCCCTCTCATGGCGCAGCTGATCGTCCAGAAGTACGGCGGCTCGTCCGTCGCCGACCCCGAGAAGATCAAGAACGTCGCCCGGCGCGTGGCGGAGTCCGCGCGGCTCGGGCACCGGATGGTGGTCGTGGTCTCCGCGATGGGCAAGACCACCGACGGGCTCCTCGCGCTCGCCGCCGCGATCACCCGGACCCCCGACCCGCGCGAGATGGACATGATCCTGTCCACCGGCGAGCAGGTCACCATCGGCCTCCTCGCGCTGGCGCTGCAGTCGCTCGGCCACCCGGCGTGCTCCTTCACCGGGCCGCAGATCGGCCTCGTCACCGACGCCGGGCACACCCGCGCCCGCATCAAGCGCATCGGCGCGGAGCGCATCCACGCCGCGCTCGACGCGGGACGGGTCGCGGTGGTGGCCGGCTTCCAGGGCACCACCGAGGGCGGCGACATCACCACCCTCGGCCGCGGCGGCTCCGACCTCACCGGGGTCGCGCTGGCCGCCGCGCTCAAGGCGGACGTGTGCGAGATCTTCACCGACGTGGACGGCGTCTACACCGCCGATCCCAACGTGGTGCCCGACGCGCGCAAGCTGCCGCGCATCTCCTACGACGAGATGCTCGAGATGGCCGCGCTGGGGGCCAAGGTGCTGCAGGCCCGCTCGGTCGAGTTCGCCAAGAAGTACAACGTGCCGGTCCACGTCCGCTCCACCTTCAAGCCAGACCCGGGTACGCTGGTGACCAGGGAGGATCACAGCATGGAAGACGTGGTGGTGACCGGCATCACCCACGACCGGGGGCAGGCCAAGGTCTCGATCCTGCGCGTGCCCGACCGGCCCGGCATCGCCTCCCGGGTGTTCGGCGGGCTCGGCAAGCAAAGCATCGTGGTGGACATGATCGTGCAGAACATCAGCCGCGACGGCCTCACCGACATCTCGTTCACGCTCCCGCGCGCGGACCGCACGCGGGCCGAGGGCGTGCTGGGCGCGCTGGCCCGCGAGATCGGGGCGGAGGGCGTGGTCGCCGACGATCGGGTGGCCAAGATCTCCATCGTGGGCGTCGGCATGCGGAGCCACTCCGGGGTCGCGGCCCGGATGTTCGAGACCCTGTCCGGCGAGGGCATCAACATCCAGATGATCTCCACCTCCGAGATCGCGGTCTCGTGCGTGATCGAGGACAAGTACACCGAGCTGGCGGTGCGGGCGCTGCACGACGCGTTCGCGCTCGGCGCCGAGCGGGGAGCCTGACCATGACGACCACCGCGCGCGCCGCCGTCTTCTTCGGCCCCGGCAAGCCCTTCGAGATCAAGTCGGTGCCGATCCCGGAGATCGAGCCCGAGGGCGTGCTGACCCGGGTGACCCACGCCAACATCTGCGGCTCCGATCTCCACTTCTGGCGCGGGGACGCCCCCCTGCGCCTGCCCGACGACGGCTGGATCTTCGGCCACGAGATGACCGGGCGAGTGGCCCGCCTCGGCGGGAAGGTGAAAACAGATTCATTGGGACGCCCGCTCAAGGAGGGTGACCGGGTCGCCTACACCTACTTCTACCCGTGCGGCCGCTGCTACGCGTGCCTGCACAAGGAGCCGGCGGCCTGCCCGAACAAGATCGAGCGCCCGCTCGGCCCGAGCGCGCCCCCGCACCTCCACGGAGCCTTCGCCGATCACTACTACCTGCGCCCGGGCGGGTCCCTGTTCACGGTGCCCGACGCGCTCTCCGACGAGGCGGTGGCCGGCGTGAACTGCGCGCTCTCCCAGGTCTTCTACGGTCTCCACGTGGCGGGCGTGCGCCAGGGGGACCGGGTGGTGATCCAGGGCGCGGGCGGCCTCGGCATCCAGGCCGCCGCGGTGGCGAAGGAC
>DATFAJ010000415.1:0-2708 GCA_035254745.1 Candidatus Methylomirabilota bacterium
GCCTGGCCTATGTCGACGCCCAGCGCGAGTACTACGTGCGCGACCCCGACGGCGACGCGCTGCTCCAGTACGCGCAGCGCTTCCGCAGCACGCCGGGCAAGCGCGACGGGCTCTACTGGGACGCGCAGCCCGACGAGCCGCCGAGCCCGCTGGGCGCGCTGGTCGCCCGGGCCGAGGCCGAGGGCTATCCGACGAAGCGGCCGAGCGGCGCGCGCATCCCCTACTGGGGGTACTATTACCGCATCGTGAAGGCCCAGGGACCGCACGCGCCGGGCGGAGCCTACGACTACGTCGTGCGGGGCAGCATGATCGGCGGCTTCGCGCTGGTCGCCTACCCGGCCGAGTACGGCGCCTCCGGCGTGATGACCTTCATCGTGAGCCACGACGGGATCGTCTATCAGAAGGACCTGGGGCCGGGCACCGCGGCGGCCGCGCGGGCCCTCACCCTCTTCGACCCCGACCCGAGCTGGTCGCGCTTCTGAGCCACCCGCCCCCCGCGGCCGAGCCGGACGCGCTCCCGGTGCGCGGATTTCAGGGCAGCGCCGAGGAGATCGAGCGGCAGTGGTACGAGCAGGTCTACCGCGGCCGCGGCGACCGGCTGCCCCAGCTCACGTGGCGGGCGGTGGCCATGGGCTCGGCGCTGGGCGGGCTGCTCTCCCTCACCAACCTCTACATCGGGCTCAAGGCGGGCTGGGGCTTCGGGGTCGCCATCACCGCCTCGATCCTCTCGTACGCGATCTGGAGCGTGGTGCACCGCCTGGGGCTCGCGCGCACCCCGATGACCATCCTCGAGAACAACTGCATGCAGTCCACCGCGAGCGCGGCGGGCTACTCGACGGGCGGCACGCTCATCTCCGCCTTCGCGGCCTACATGCTGATCAACGAGCGAGCCCTCTCGCTGCCGGTGATGCTCGCGTGGATCTTCTTCCTCTCGGTGCTCGGCGTGACCATGGCCATCCCCATGAAGCGGCAGATGATCAACATCGAGCAGCTCCGCTTCCCGAGCGGCATCGCGGCCGCCGAGACCCTCCGGGCGCTCCACGCGGTCGGCGGCCGCGGCGCGCGCTCCGCCCGGGCCCTCGGCTGGGCCGGGCTCGGCGCGGTCCTCGGCAAGCTCTGGGCGGAAGGGCTCGTGCTGGTGAGTCCCCGGCTCGCCCCCTTCATGATCGGCCCCTGGATCGCGGCGGCCAACGAGCGCCTGCTCGGGCCGGTCTGGATCGGGCGGACCGTCATGCTCTCCTGGGAGCCCATGTTCGTGGCGGCCGGCGCCATCACCGGCTGGCACGTCGGCTGGAGCATGCTGCTCGGCAGCGTCGGGGCGTGGATGATCTTCGTGCCGGTCCTGCAGCACCAGGGCGTGATCGAGGGCTCGGGCTACGGCGCGCTCGTGCAGTGGACGCTCTGGGGCGGCGTGGCGTGCATGGTCACCTCGAGCCTGGTCGCCTTCGCGATGCAGTGGCGGACCGCGCGCCGCGCCTTCGCCGATCTCGGCGCGATGTTCGCCGGCCGCGGGCGGGCGGCGGACGACCCGCTGGCCGCGATCGAGACCCCCGCCTCCTGGTTCCTGTGGGGGCAGGTGGTGGGCTTCGCCGGCCTCGCCTGGCTCGGCCACGTCACCTTCGGCATGCCGTACTGGCAGACCGCGGCCGCGGTGCTCCTCTCGTTCGTGCTGGCCCTGGTCGCGTGTCGCGTCACCGGGGAGACCGACACCACGCCGGTGGGCGCGATGGGGAAGATCACCCAGCTCTTCTTCGGCGCGGTGAGCCCCGGCAACATGAACGTGAACCTGATGAGCGCCGCGGTCACCGCCGCGGCCGCGAGCAGCAGCGCCGACCTGCTCACCGACCTGAAGAGCGGCTATCTGCTCGGGGCGCACCCCCGCCGACAGTTCCTCGCCCAGTTCGCGGGCATCTTCGTCGGCACGCTCGTGAGCGTGCTGTCGTTCCGCCTGCTCGTGCCGGACGCGAGCGCGCTCGGCGGGGACCAGTTCCCGGCGCCCGCGGCCCAGGCGTGGCGCGCGGTGGCGCTCGCGCTGTCCCACGGCGTCCTGGCGCTCGGGCCGGTCAAGACCTGGTCCATCGCGGTCGGGGCCCTCGTCGGTGTCGTCCTGTCCGTGCTCCCGACGATGTTCCCCGCGCGCCGGCACCTCTTCCCGTCACCGGCCGGGCTCGGCCTGGCGTGGACCTTCCACTGGCACTACGGGCTGCTCTTCTTCCTGGGCGGCGCGCTCGGCCGGTGGGCCGAGAGGAAGTACCCCCGGTGGTCGGAAGAGCTCACGTTCCCGGTGGCCTCGGGCTGGATCGCGGGCGAGAGCCTCATGGGCGTGCTGCTCGTGATGTGGCAGAACGGCCCCGAGCTCGTGCGGAGACTGACCGGCTCCTAGAACTCGCGGAGCGAGCTCAGATAGGCGGTCAGCGCCTCCAGCTCGGGCTCGGCCAGCCGGATCTTCGGCATGTGCTACAGCCGTAGCAGCCGTGGGTCTCGAACAGGCGCCGGCCGCGCGCCACCGGCGAGTCGTCGTCCTGCGCCCGGGCCGGCGCGGCGGCGAGGAGCAGCGCGCCCACCGTCACGACCCGCATCACGGTCCCGAGCGAAGCCCTCACCGGCGCGCGGCCTCTGCCGCCGCGACGGCCTCGAGGCCGCGCACCACCGCGTCCGGGTTGAGCGAGATGCTGGTGATCCCCTTGCCGACGAGGAAGTGGACCATC
>DATFAJ010000416.1:0-5477 GCA_035254745.1 Candidatus Methylomirabilota bacterium
GGTATACCCCCCGGGGGGTCCCCCCTCCTCCCTCAGCGCGGCCCGCGAAAGGCCGGCATCACCTCCCGCGCGAACCAGCGCAGCTGCTCCTTGAACTCCGCGGGGGGGATGCCCTCGGCCCAGTGGATCATGCACTGCTCCAGGCCCGGGTAGCGCGCCTCGATCTCGCGGATGGTCTCGATCACCTCGGCGGGGCGTCCGACCAGCCACGCCTTCTGCTCGACCCCCTCGCGCAGGGTCGGCACGCGGGCGGGGGCGCCCGGCGTGCCCCACGAGCGGCCCTCCTCGTCCGCGTAGCGGACGAAGCCGAAGGGCGCGAACCACTTGTAGCGCTCGTCGTGGGCCGGCTCGAGGCGACGGATCGCCTCCTCGCGCGAGTCGGCGAGGTAGAGGCCGACGCCCCAGCAGAGGTCCTCGCCCAGCTCCTTGGGCCGCCCGTGGCGCACGCACGCGTCGCGGTAGGCGCGCGCGACCTGGTCGAGCACCTTCTCCCCGTTGAGGGTCACCATCGCCTTGAGCCCCATACGGGCCATGTAGTCGATGGTCTTGCCGCTCGCGATCGGCATCCAGATGTCGACCGGCCGGTGGATCGGCCGCGGGACGCACGTGACCTCGCGCAGGCGGTAGCCCCGGTAGTCCACGTCGGGCGGGATCACGTAGTGCTTGCCCCGGTGGCTCCACGACTCCTCGTTGAAGCACTTGAGCAGCACCTCCATCTGCTCCTCGAACAGCTCGCGGTTGGCCGCCGCGTCCAGCAGCGGCGCCCCGAAGGATTCGACCTCGCGGGTGTGGTAGCCGCGGCCGACCCCCATGATCACGCGCCCATTCGTCACGATGTCGGCCATGGCGTAGTCCTCGGCCAGGCGCACCGGGTGCCACATCGGCAGGATGTTGAACGCGCAGCCGAGCTTGAGCCGCCGGGTCTGGGTCGCGAGCCACGTGGAGAGCAGGACGAGGTTCGGGAGCACCTCGTAGCCCTCCTTCTGGAAGTGGTGCTCGGCGGTCCACAGGCAGTAGTAGCCCAGCTCGTCCATGAGCTGAGCGACCTCCTTCGAGGTCTGAAAGGCCTCGACCAGGCGCTCGTTCGGATAGGCGCGCTGCTCGGTCGGGGTGCCGTTGAGGCCGACGTTCTCGAGCTCGATCTGCCCCACGTAGAGGACCGAGAATTTCTTGATCACTTGGCTCTCCAGCCTCCGTCGACGACCAGTGTGTGTCCGGTGATGTAGCCCGCCTCGTCCGAGGCCAGGAAGCAGACCGCGGAGGCGATCTCCTCCACCGTCCCGCGCCGGCCCGCGGGGGCGATCGCCCGCACCGCCGCGTCGTCCACCGCCACGCCCCGGCCGCTCATGTCCGGGACGCCGGGGCCGAGGATCTCCTGGGAGTGGGCGCGGAGGCCGGTCAGGATCGGGCCGGGGGCGACCGCGTTGATCGTGATGCCGCGGGCGGAGTAGGTCACCGCCATCTGGCGGGTCAGCCCGACCACGCCGTGCTTGGAGGCCACGTAGGCCGCGCCGCCGCCGGTGCCGTTTAGCCCCGCCACCGAGGCCATGTTGATGATGCGCCCGGACCCGCGCGGCAGCATCTCCCGGAGCGCCCGCTTGCAGCCGTAGAAGACGCCGGTCAGGTTGATCCCGAGCACCCGGGCCCACACCGCGTCGTCCGTCTCGTCCACGTTGAAGTAGCCGTCGAGGATGCCCGCGTTGTTGACCATGACGTCGAGCGGGCCGAGCTGGCTCACCGCGGTCGACACCGCCCGATCGACGTCGGCGGCGCGGCTCGTGTCCGCCTGCACGCCCACGCCCTTGCCGCCCGCACCCACGAGCAGGCGCGCGGTCTCGTCCGCGCTCTTGCCGTCGAGGTCCACCGCTGCGACGCGCGCGCCGCGGGCCGCCATCGCCACCGCGATGCCGCGCCCGATCCCGGAGCCCGCGCCGGTCACCACCGCCACCTTGTCTTGAAGGTCCACTTTTCCCCCTCACCCTGCCCTCTCCCCTGGGGGGAGAGGGGTATTTGGAGGGCGCCTCCGTCCGGAGGCGCCGGTGCTAGATGGCCAGGGCGTAGCCGTCGCGGCGGGGATCGGCGCCGGCCATCAGGGCGCCGGATTCCGGGTCGCGGGCGATCCCCTGCCCACCGCCCACCACCCACGACCAGTCGTCGATCACGTTCATCTGGTGTCCGCGCCGCCCCAGCTCCGTGCGGGTCGCCTCGGCGATGCGCGACTCGGCGTCGACCAGCCGGTCGCGGTACACCCGCACCCGCGGCGCCTCGATCGCCTCCTGCAGGTTCAGGCCGAACTCGAGAAAGTTCAGCAGCATCTGCGGCTGCGTCTGGAGGATGCCGTACGAGCCGGGCGTGCCGATGGAGAGCGCGAAGGCGCCGTCCCGGAAGACCTGGGTCGGCGACATCATGGTGCCGGACTTCCGGCCGGGCTTGAGCACGTTGGGCGACCCGGGATCCCGATCCGACCACTTGAGGATGTTGTTGAGCACGAGCCCGGTGCCGGGCACCGCGAAGCCCGAGCCGAAGGCCATCCCGAGCGTCTGGGTGACCGAGACCACGGTGCCCTCCGCGTCGGCGCACGCGAAGTGCGTCGTCTGCTCGTTGACGAACTGCGCCGGGTGACCCTCCGCGATCTGGCCGGCCAGGCGCTCGCGACTGTGGCGCTCGCCCTCGCTCACCGCGGCGCGCGCCGGGTCGATGCGCGCCCGCTGCGAGGCCGCGTAGGCCTTGGACACGAGGCCCGCGATCGGGGGCGTGCCCGAGTAGGCGAAGGCCAGCCGGTCCGCCGAGCCGAGCTTGATCGCCTCGATCAGGTGGTGCAGGTAGTCGGCGGAATTGTGCCCCCAGCCGGCCAGGTCGAAGCCCTCCAGGATGTTGAGGGTCTCGAGCATCTGGAACGCGGAGAACGGTGGCGGCACCGAGCAGACCTCGCGGCCCCGGTACGGGATGGCGAGGGGCTCCCGCCATTCCGGCTTGAAGGCGGCCAGATCCTCGAGGGCGAGCCAGCCCCCCGCCTCCTGTACCGCGCGGGTGACGGCCTGGGCGATCGGCCCCCGGTAGAACGCCTCCGCGCCGCCCTCGGCCACCTGGCGAAGCGTCCCGGCCAGCTCCTTGTACGTGACGACCTTCCCGGGACGCGGGCCGCCGTTGCCCAGGAAGAGGCGCTCCGCCTCGGCCGAGCGGGCCAGCTGGGCGCGCGACTGCTCGAAGAACTTCACGTTGGCGAAGGTGAGGGGCACCCCGTTCTCGGCCAGATCGATGGCCGGCGCCAGCACCTTCTGCCGCGGCATCGACCCGAAGCGCTCGAGCGCGGCGAGCCAGCCGCCCAGGTTGCCGGGCGTGGCGCACGACTTCGGCCCGCCCGCCAGCTCGTCCTCGGTGCAGTGCGCCGGGTCGGCGCCCCGCGGCGCGGGCCCGATGAAGTCGAGCACGTGGCGCTCGCGGGTGCGCGCCCGCGAGATCAGCATGAGACCGATCCCGGCCGCGCCCGACATGAACGGCTCGACCACGTTCAGCGTGGAGCCGACCGCCACCGCGGCGTCGACCGCGTTGCCGCCCTCGAGCAGCACGCGGATGCCGGACATCGAGGCGAGCGGATGCGCCGAGGCCACGGCGCCGCGGGTTCCCATGATCGTCGGACGGTAGGCATGGCGATGCGGGGGCATGGGCTCTCCTCCGGGGGTCACGGCTGTCTGGGATTCACCGGGCAATGGTAGGCTCTAGCCATCATGGACGCAAGAATCCCCTCGCCCGAGCTGGCCGCCGCGCTCGCGCGGGCCCGGTACATGTACGTGACGACCTACAGCCGGGCGGGCAAGCCGGGCACGGTACCGACCTGGCTCTGGCCGCACGACGGGTTCGTGTACTTCACGACCAAGCGCGACAGCCTCAAGGCGCGCCGGATCGCCAACGACGGGCGGGTGACGGTGCACGTGGGCACCAAGGACGGGCCGGCCTTCGAGGGCCGGGCCGAGTGGGTCGAGGGCCGCGCCGATCTCGAGACCGCGCTGCTGGCCGACTACCGACGCAAGTACTGGCTGCTGGTCCCGCTGTTCATGGGGCGCTACATCCGGAAGGCGCTCGATACCCAGCGGAGCGTCCTGATCCGCATCACGCCCGACGTCACGGAGAAGGCGGCCCCAGCGCCGCGCTGACCGCGGCCGCCAGCTTCGTCATGTCGAACGGCTTCTTGATCACCGCGTCGACCCGCCCCACGCCCGTCTCCACCGCGTCCGCCCAGCCGGTCAGCAGCAGCACCGGGAGCTCCTGCCGCCCGCTCTTGACCGCCCGCGCCACGTCCCAGCCGTTGACGTCCGGCATCCCGAGATCGGTGATCACGAGGTCGAACGGGTCGCGCTCGAGATAGGCCAGCGCCTCCTGGCCGCCGCCGGCCAGCGTGACGGTGTGGCCCTGGGCAGCGAGCACGTCGGCCAGCACCTCGCGCACGTCGGCCTCGTCGTCGACCACCAGGATGCGGCCGTGGCGCTCTCCGTCCGTCGCCGCCGGGGCCGCGGCCTCGGTCGCCGCCGCGGCGGGAAGCCAGAAGGTCACGACGGTGCCCCGGCCCTCCCCGCTCTCGAGCCCGATGTCGCCCCCGTGGCTGCTGACCAGGCCGTAGGCGACGGCGAGACCGAGCCCGAGGCGCCGGACCCCCTTCGTGGTGAAGAACGGCTCGAAGGCGCGGCCCCGGGTCTCCTCCGGCATCCCGGGGCCGGAGTCCGCGACCGAGGCGACGGCCCGGCCGGGCTCGCTCCAGGTCCGGATGGTGAGGCGCCCTCCGCGCGGCAGCGCGTCCACCGCGTTCAGGATCAGGTTGGTGAGCACCTCGCGCAGCTCGGCGTTGCGACCCGAGACCGGCGGCAGCGCGCCGGGCTCGAACGTCATCTCGATCTGCGCGCCCCGCACCTGGGCCTCGTGCTCCCAGCGCGCGCGTGTGAGGTCGATGCTCTCGCGCACCGTCTCGTTGAGATCGACCAGGACCGCATTGGCCCCGTGCCCGGCCCGGCTGAAGGCCTGGATGCGCCGGACGGTGTCGGCCGCGTCGAGGGCGGCCCGCTCGATGGTGCGCAGCGCCGCGCCCATCTCGGGATCGCGGCTGTGGTAGAGCAGCAGCTGGCTCCGTCCGAGCACGACCGCCATGAGGTTGTTGAGGTGGTGCGCCGCGCCCGCGGCCAGCTCCCCGACCGCACGGAGGGTGGCCCCGCGCACCAGCGTGTCCTGGGCGGCCTGCAGCTCCTCGAGGGTGCGGCGGAGGTCACCGACCAGGCGCGCGTTGTCCATCGCCAGGGCGGCCTGCCGGGCCAGGGCGGTGAGCGTCGCCTCGTCACGCCCGGTGAACGGGCGTGGGCTGCGATTGAAGGCCCAGAGCAGCGCGATCGGCTCCCCCGCCGCGTCGGCGACCGGGACCGCGACCATGCTCACCACGCCCTCGGCCCGCGCCCACTCCGCGATGGCGGGCGGGCGCTCGAAGCGGGGGT
>DATFAJ010000417.1:0-3750 GCA_035254745.1 Candidatus Methylomirabilota bacterium
CTCGCGCTTCCGGGCCAGCGCCCCCTGGATGCGGGCCACCAGCTCGCGCTCGTCCACCGGCTTGGTCAGCACGTCGTCCGCCCCGTGCTCGAGCAGCTTCACCCGGTCCTCGATGGCGGTGAGCGCGGTCATCACGATCACCGGGACGAGCCGCGTGGCCTCGCGCTCGCGGAGCCGGCGGCAGACCGCGAAGCCGTCCATGACCTGCATCATGACGTCCAGGAGGATCAGGTCCGGCGGGTCGGCGGCGGCCCGCTCGATCGCCTGGGCCCCGTCCTCGGCAGTGGCGGTCACGTAGCCGAGGCGGTCGAGGACGTGCTGGAGATACCGGACGATGTCCGGCTCGTCGTCGACGACGAGCACCTTGAACTCTCGCGTCATCGGCCTGGCCGCGAGTCTAGCAGACAAACGGCGGGGCCGGCCCACCCGGCGGCGCGGGTGAGACCGGCCCCGAGAGACGGCGGCCGCGCGCTACGAGCGTGGCTGCTGCGGAGGCGGCTGGCGGAACGGGGTGTGGCAGGTGCCGCAGGCGTTGCGACCGAAGTCCTTCACGATCTGCTGCGTCAGCGGCTCGTTCTTCGCCTTGGCCGCGTCGCGCAGCTTCTCGGCCTCGACGCCTAGATTCTTGGCCGCGCTCTCGAACTCGGCCCACTTCTGCCAGACCTCGGGCTTGGCCTTCGACTTGTCGGTGAGCGAGCCCTCGGGGAACAGGCCCGGGATCTGCTGGGCGGTCAGCGCGAGCGTCTCCGCGTTGACCGCGATGGCCTCGATGTTCCCGGCCTTGGCCTTGGCCTGGATGTCCGCCCAGCTCGCGCCCTGCAGCTTCATCAGGCGCTGGCGGTCCGCGACCACGTCTCCACTGCCCATCTTGGACATCGACTTGCTCGCGCACCCGGCCACGAGGCCGAGGGCCAAGCCGCCGATGACGATCACGCTGGCGCTGAGGGTGAGTCGACCGTTCATCTCGCCTCCTGTGGCGGACCGGGCCGCGTCCGGCGGTCCCGGTCCGGCTGGTGAAAGTGTGACTCTAGTCGATCTTGTTCTTGACCGCCGGGATCGACTTCAGGTACTTGGCGATCGCCAGGCGATCGGCCTTGGTCAGATCCTTGTAGCCCGCCGAGGAGCCCTGGATGACCTCGGCCATCAAGCCGCCCGCGACGTCGCCGTCCGGCTTGTTGCCGCTCTCGAGGTAGTCCGCGATCTGCTCCTCGCTCCAGCTGCCGAGGCCGGTGTCGCGGTCCGGGGTGATGTTGGGCACCGCCGAGCCCTCCGGCCCCTTGCCCTTGGGCGCCCCGGCGACGAACCGGCTGTTGTCGGTCGCCATGGTCATGGTTCGCGGGGTGTGACACTCCCCGCAGTGCGACACCGCGCGGGCCAGGTACTCGCCGCGGGCCGCGCCCGTGGTCGGCGCGGTGGCGGGGGGCGTCTCGCGAGGGGCGAAGGTGGCCAGCCAGGCGGGCAGGAACACGCTCTCGAACATCGGGACCGTGATCTTCTTCGCCGGCGTCGGCTTCTTCACCGGCGGCACCGAGCGCAGGTAGGCCACCACGTCCTTCAGGTCCTGCTCGGCCATGCCGTTGAAGACGGTGTATGGGTGCACCGGGATCAGCCGCTCGCCGTTGGCGCGCCGACCGGCCCGGATCGCGGTGATGATCTGCTCGTCCGTCCACTTGCCGATCCCGGTCTCCGGGTCCGGGGTGATGTTGGACGAGTACACGGTGCCGAACGGCCCCTCGTACTTCCGCCCCCCCGCGTTGAGCGCGCCGCCCTTCGGAAGGGTATGGCAGCCACAGCCGGCCGCCGCGCCGAAGATGTATTTTCCGCGGGCGATCTGCTCCCGGCTCTGGGCCGCCGCCGGCTGCGCCGCGGTCAGCATCAGGAGCAATACCGCCGCCAACTGCCCGCAGCGAACGAGACGCATCTCACGTTGAGACATCAACCCTCCATGGAGGCGGCGGGTTCCCGCCCGCCGAAAATACCACGCCCGAGGGTGGGCGATCAGCTTGCGCCGGAGGGCCGACGACGTGGCTCGTGCACGCGGCCGAGCAGCAGCGCCGCGGAGCCCAGGGCGCCGACTCCGGCCGTCACGAAGACGGCCTGGAAGCCGAGGCCGTCGGCCAGCAGCCCGGCCAGGAGCGGGGCTCCGAACGCCACCGGGGTCATCAGGGTGGTGCCGAGGCCCACGTACGTGGGACGCGCGGCCGGGTTCGGGGCGAACTCGAGCAGCACGTTCAGGCCCGACACGTTGACCGCCGCGAGCTGGACGCCCTGCAGCAGGAAGACCAGGGTGAACACGTGGAGCGAGGGCGCGGACACGGCCACCACGTTCGCGAGCAGGAGCGCGCCCATGCCGATGTTGAGCGGCACGAGGTGCCCCGAGCGGTCGGCGAGCGAGCCCAGTACCAGGTTGCCGCCCATCTGCCCGGCGACGAGTGCGGTGGTGAAGACGCCCACCGCCCAGTCCGGCGCTCCGAAGCGTCGGAGCGCGTAGACCGTGTAAAAGCCGGAGGCCATCGTACCGACGAAGCCGAGGGCGCGTGACAGCAGGTACCAGACGAGGTTGCGGTCCGTGCGCAGCACACGGCCGACCCGCCGCAGGTACGCGCCGAGGGGCGGTGCGGTCTCCACCGCGACCCCGCGCGGCTCACGCACCTGCGAGAGCGCGGCGTAGGACAGGCCCATGAACAGCGCGGCGAGGAGGAAGCAGACTCCGTAGCCCTGCGGCGCGGGCATTCGCGCCAGCACCCAGGCGGTCAGGATGCTGCCGAGCAGCCCGCCGGCACCGCCGAGGAGGCTCGCGAGCGCGAAGAAGCGACCGCGCAGGCCCACCGGCACCGCGCGGCCGACGATGTCCATCCAGGCCGGCATCAAGAGCCCGCCCGCGCTCGTGATCGTGAGCAGCATCACCAGCGTGAGGGCCAGAGCCAGACCGGGCGCGGGGCGCGCCACGAGGAAGGCCAGCGCGGCCAGGACGAGGAACGGCAGCCGCTCCCAGATCGTGTACCGGAGGACGAACGGGAGCTTGTGCGGGAGCGATTCGGTGTAGCCGGCCGCGAACAGCGAGGGGAGGTTCCACCCGAGCGTCATGAGCGCCGGGATGGCGCCGATGATCAGGTTGGACGCGCCGAGATGCGCGGCGAACGCGGGCAGGATCGTGCTCTGCGACGCGAAGGACAGCCCGACCACGAAGAGTCCGAAGTCGATCCCGAGGGCCACCGCGTTGCGGCGCACGTGACGGCGCCCGGAGACGGCGTCGTCAGGATCCGGAAGAGGCGGGCGACCGGCGGTGGCCACAGCCGCCGAGAATACCCGCGGGAGAGGACCGGGACAAGCAGAGCGCGGCGCGCCCGCCCGTCCCGGTCCGCGGGATCAGGACATCATCATCCGGCGGCGATCACCGAGCGACATCACGTCGCTCATGGACGACACGCCGCGCCGGGCGGGCGGCACGATCCGCGAGGGCTCGCCTGCGGACCCGTCGGGCCGCATGACCGCCTCGGCGTGACGGTACGCCTTGAGCTTGTACTGGAGGCAGCGGAGGCTGATGCCGAGCAGCCGCGCCGCTTGCGTGCGGTTGCCCCCCACCCCGTCCAGCGTCTGCAGGATGTACTGCTGCTCCAACTCCCGCAGGGTCAGCCCCGCCGGGAGCCCCGGCTTGGCTCCTTCGGTGGGGCGCTTGCCGGGAACCTCGCCGAGCGGAAGCACGTCGACGTCGATGGTGTCCTGCTCGCTGAGCACGACCGCCTGCTC
>DATFAJ010000418.1:0-12408 GCA_035254745.1 Candidatus Methylomirabilota bacterium
GACCTCTCCTCGCTTTGTCGAAGGAGGGTAGCAAGAGTCGTACCCGCCCTGCGCGCAACGCAAGGCCGCGATACGGCGCCATGGGGTGCGAGGTGCCTCCGGCGATGCTTGCGGCGGGCCGGCCTCTCCTGGGGCGTGCGCGCCCCGGCGCGGGAGCTACGCTTCTCCGAGCCGGCCCGCCTTGCGTCCGGCCGCCAGGATCCCGTCGACCAGCGCGTAGGCGCGGGTCCGGTCGACGTTCCGGACGTGGTGGGTGATGCGGTTGCGCGCCGCCGAGGTGAGGTAGAAGCGCTCGTAGAGGACGTTCCGGCCGGCGAGGCTCGAGCCGACGAAGTCCCAGGCGAGGCGGAACAAGGCGGCGCGCTCCTCGGCGTCGACCCCCTTGGCCCCGGACAGGAACTCGTCGATCAGGGGGCGGAGGCCCCGGTCGTCCAGCTGCCGCCGGCTCGGAGTGGCCAGCAGGTTGTGGCTGCCGATCAGCATGATGATCTCGTTCACCCGGGGGAACCACGTCGCCAGGAGCGACCGCATCGGAGCGAGCGGACGGCCGTCGGGGAACCACACCCCGTCGCCGATGTGCCGTCCGTGCTCCGCGGAGAGGAGCACCGCGCTGCGGGTGACCTCGACGTAGTCGAGGAGCTCCCCCAGCATCTCCTGCGTGGCCGGGCTCGCGTCGCCGATCGCCTCGGCCATGCGGGTGGCGAGCCCGTAGGCGAACTCGAGCTTGGTGAGCGCGCGGACCGTGGTCTGGTTCGTCAGGTTGTCGCGCAGGCCGGTGGTCGTGACGGTGTTGTACAGGTCGATGCGGCCGTCGAGGAACAGCCGCTCGCGTGGGATCTCGACGTCGTCGAAGATCACGAAGGCGTCCTGCTCGTCGAAGCGGGTCGAGAGCGGTCGGTCGAACACGTCCGCGCCGGGCGCGCTCGCGCTGTCGCGGCACATGAACAGGAGTCCCGGGGTATCCACCCGGATCGAGAAGGCCAGGGCGTAGGCCTCGGCCCCGGACGGCAGGGGGTGCGCCGGATAGACCGCGATCTCGTCGGCGAACGGCGCCAGCGTCGCCAGGATGCGGGCGCCGCGCACCACGATCCCCGCCCGGGTCTCCCCGACCTTGTGCACGGGCACCCGGTTCCCCACGATCTGCGAATCGGTCGACTTGTCGACGGTCGGGTGAATGATCGTGTGGGTGAGCGAGATGTCCTCTCGCGCGAGGCGCTTCTGGTACGCGACGATGCGGTGGGCCCCCTCCTCGTTCCGGCCGTCCGCCCCGACCCAGTCCTTCCAGCGCGACGCGAAGCTCGCGAACTTCACGTTCATGTAGTCGGGGGTGCGGCCCATGAGGCCGACGGTGGCCTCCGCGATGCGCGCCAGCCCCCGGTTGCGTCGCTTGAGGTCCTCGACGGAGCGCGGGATCATGTGGCCGACATTGAGCGGCTCGCCGGTCTCCGGATCCGGGATCAGGCACTCGTCGCGAAACGCGTGGAGCCGGTCGAAGACGGAGGCGAGCGTCCGGGCCCCGCCCACGAGGGCCGGGTGCGTGGTCACGTCGTCCACGCGCTCCCCCTCGAGCCACAGCTGACGCTTGGTGCCGCGCAGCCCTTGCAGGAATTGCTCGCCCGTTCGTGCCCCCATGGCGGACGGACGCTCAGCTCGGGGGCCCGCCGCGGCGCAGGTGCGACCACGACATGCCGACGGCGAGGATGGTGGTGACGCTGAACAGGCCGATCCAGGAGATGGCGGCGGTGTTCTCGATGGGCAGCCAGCCCCAGGAGGCGAAGAGCCAGAACAGGGCGGCCAGGAACGCGTTGGCCAGGAGCAGGCCGAGCCCTCCGATCGAGCGCAGGGTCAGCCGCAGGCAGATGACCCATCCGATCAGCAGCACGACCCCGACGAACACGATCGGTGGACGCCACTGCCAGCCGGTGCTCCTCGCCCACTCATAGTACGAGTACCGGGTGGGGTTGTAGGTGGCGCCGGTGACGAGCAGGGCGAAGGCGAACCGGGCGAGGAACCCGCCGACCGTGAGGCGACCGGGGCCGGCCATCGCCGCTACGCCCGCAGCGCGGGGATCACGCGCTCCGCGAGAAGCTTGATGGTGCGCAGCACCGTGGCCTGCGCCATGCCCGGCCACTGGATCCGGAAGATGAAGCAGTTGGCCCCGAGGCGCTCCGCGTGGCGCCTGATCTCCCGCACCGCGTCGTCGGGGTCGCCCACGATGAAGCGGTCCGCCACCAGCTCCTCGAACTCGGGGGAGAAGCCGTCGCCCTCGGGCAGGGCCTTGTCCTGGCCCCACGACGCGTAGGCCTTGTACTTGGCCTCGAGGAAAGGCCGGCATTCCCGCAGCGCGGTGCGACGGTCGGGTGCCACGTACAGCTCCTTGATGATGGGCAGCTCCGCCGGGAACGGGCGGCCCGCGTCGCGCAGGGCCTGGCGGTAGACGGCCATCTGGCGCTCGAGCACCGCGAGCTTGGCGTGCGGGTTGATGACCCAGGCGTCGCCCAGCCGCGCCGCGCGGACCACCGCCGCGTCGTTGTTGGCCGCGAACCAGATGGGCGGGCGCGGCCGCTGCACCGGGCGCAGCATCGCGCGGGCGCCGGTGAGGTGGAAGAAGCGCCCGTGATGCGTGACCTCCTCGCCCGACCACAGCCGCTGGATGACCTCGAGGCCTTCCACCAGGCGCCCCACCCGCTCCTTGGGCGCCACCCCGAACGCCTCGTTCTCCACGTCGCGATAGCCCAGGCCGACGCCGAAGACGAACCGCCCCTCGGTGATGACGTCGAGCGTGGCCACCTGCTCCGCCACGTCCACCGGATTCAGGAGGGGAAGCAGGAGCACGGTGGCGCCCACTCGCATCGTCCCCGCCTCGGCGGCGAGCCGAGCGAGCGCGGGCAAGGTCTGCAGCTCCTGGAACGGCGTCGACAGGAAGTGCTGGCCCATCACGATGAGGTCGAAGCCCGCGTCGCGGGCCGCCCGCACCTGCTCGATGTGCTCGCGGAAGCGATCGACCATGGACACCCCGGGAGGATGCTGCTTGGAGACGATCAGGCCGAAGTTCATGTCACTCCTCGACGGGCATGGTGACGGGCTCACCCGCCCCGTAGAAGTAGGCGCCGCGCCCGGCCGCGCCGCCCACCACCGCGATCTCGAAGCACCCCGGGTCCTCGACGATGGGCACCGGCAGGTCCGGATGGTCCCAGAGCCAGCCCAGCTCGGGATGCGACGCGTTCATGGCCGCGCGCTCCTTGTTGAGCATCAGCGTGCGGAAGGGGATGCGCGTCGCGTCGTACATGGCGCGCTGGATGTGCTCGCGGCCCCAGCCCTCGCGGGCGAAGATCTGCGCGTGCTCGGGGCACATGAGCATCGTGTTGTGCTCCTGCTCGGTCGTCTTGTAGCGCGGGTCGGAGCGGCGGCCCAGCAGCCAGAGGCCGGTACCCACCTGGGCCACGTTGGTGGCGGCGGTGGCGAAGACGCCGATCAGGTCCCCGGGCGTCGTGCTCTTGAAGTCGTGGAGCTCGCACAGGCCGTAGGCGAAGTGCACGGTGACGGTACTCTCCTCCGCGCGGAAGCCCCGGGTCACGTGGTACGGGTCCCACGGGCTCTCGCCCTCGTTCTCCGCGCAGCAGCACGCGTACTTCAGCGGCGAGCCGATGGTATCCATGTCGGAGATGCCGACGTAGGTGTGTCCCACGTTCATCATGGTCAGCCGGAGCGCGCGGCCGAGGGCGCTGTTGGAGGCCGACGGCGCGCCCGGTCCGAGCGCGCAGACGCCGCCGTTGAAGCGCGCGGCCCGGCCCCGCGGTCCGTTGACGAGGACCACCGGGGCGTGCGGCCCCGTCGACATGGCCTTGTTGCGCAGGTACATCTTCGGCTCGGCGAGACAGCGCACCGCCGCGATGAGGAAGGGCAGGTGCTCCGGGCGGCAGCCCGCCATGACCGCGTTGACCGCGAGCTTCTCCACGGTGGCGAGGCCGAAGCCCGGCTCGAGGGTGGCGATGACGTCGCCCGGCGCCCGGCGCGTGCCGCCGAGCATCCCCTCCACCGCGCGGCGGGTCGGGGCCACCAGCGGGAAGCCGTCACTCCATCCCCGGGTCAGGAAGTCGGCCTGCATGGTGTCCCAGGCCGCGAGCAGGTCGCCGCCGCGGTAGATCAGGTGCTCGTCGGCCACGGGCAGATCGTGGCCGTCGATCACCGTCTCGACGGGCCGGGTGAGGCCGGCGACCACCTGCTCGATGGCGCCGTCCACCATGGCGTGGACGGCGCCGGGGCGCTGGTTCGTGACGGGCATGGGCAGCACCGCGATGGGGAGACCGGGCAGCCCGAAGCTCGCGGCGCTGCGCTGCGCGTCGTGCACGAACGTCTTGGCGGTGAAGAACACGGTGGGAATACCCCGCCGCTCCAGCTCGACCATGTCGTGGATCCCCCACGACGTGCACGACCCTCAGTCGGCGGTGGTGCCGACGACCGCCTGCACCTCCCGGGCCATCCGGTCGGAGTCCTCCGCGGTGCAGTGCCGCATCAGGAAGCCCACCGAGCCGTGATACCGCCTGAACGTCGCGCCCGGAAACCGCTCGCGCAGCAGCGTCTCGGCGCGGGTGAGCGCCTCGTCGCCGCCCGCCTTCATGTTCCAGTACAGGCCGATGGTCGCGCCGGCCAGGTCGGGCCGCCGGGCCGCCGGAGCGATCGAATGGCGCACGGGTCGGGCCACCGGGTTCAACACCTCGAGCTGGACCATGTCCGGCCTCCTTGGCACGAGTGAAAGCAAGCTGTGCGACGGGACCTACCGCTCACGCGCTCCGGAGCTTCGGGTGGGGCGGCGAGGCGCCGGAGGCGGGCGGCAGGAGATCGCCCTCGCGGAAGCGCGTCCAGCGCAGCGGGCCGAGGTCCCAGCCCGACGCCCGCCCCTCGAGGACCAGCTCGGCCATGATGTCGCCCACCGCCGGCGCGTGCTTGAACCCGTGCCCGCTCCAGCCGAAGTCGGCGAACAGCCCCGCGTACTCCGGGATGGCGCCGAGCACCGGCTCGTGGTCGGGCGTGACGTCGTAGACCCCCGAGTAGCCGCCCATCGACAGGCCGTGCTCCATGCACGGGAACCGCCGCGCGATCAGCTCCGCGTTGCGAACGATCTCGCCCGGGTCGGCTCCTTCGTTGTAGGAGTCGGGATCGACCACGTCCTCGTAGGTGGACAGGCCGTGGATGGTCAGGTTCCCGGTCTCGGGGCGCATGTAGGTGCCGTGCGGCCGATCGAGGATGGCCGGGTGCGAGGCGAACTGGGCCGGCCGCCGGAAGAAGCACATCTGGTGACGCTTCGGCGTCACCGGCACCTCGATGCCGAGCGGCCGGAGCAGACGATCGGCCCAGAGCCCCGCGCAGACCACCACCGCCGGGGCGCTGATCGCCCCCCGTGTCGTGCGGACACCCGTCACCCGCGACCCGTCGGTGACGATCCCCTCCACCGCCTCGTATTGCACGATGGTCGCCCCCAGCTCCCGCGCCCGGGAGACGAGCGCGTTGGTCGTGGAGGACGGGTCCGCGTAGCCGGACTCGGGCTCGTGCGCGCCGGCCACGATGTCGTGCACCGACAGCTCCGGGACCAGGCGTTGGAGATCGGCCGGCTCCAGCAGGTGCACGCGCGCGCCCAGCTCGCGGGCGCGACGCACGTTCTCGCGCAGGTGCGGCGCGGTGTCCGCGCCGGCCAGCCAGAGCACCCCGACCTGGCGGAAGCCGGAATCGTCGGCGCCACCGATCACGTCCGCCCAGCGCTGGAACGTGTCGGCGGAGGCGCTCGCGGTCCGCGTGAGCAGATCCATGGCGTAGAACCGGCGCACCAGGGCGGACGACCGGCCGGTGGGCCCCGAGGCCAGGAACTTCCGCTCGACCAGCACCACCCGCCCCGCCTTGCGGCGCGCCAGGTGACACGCGACGCTGGCCCCGTGCACGCCTCCCCCGACGACGACGACGTCCGCGCTGCTCGGAACCTCCGGCATGGCGCCCTCCACGGCAGATTTGACCTCCCCGCTCCCGCGCGGTCGCCATTATGCACCGGACGACGGGCCTCCCGCGCCCCCGACGTTGACCGGCCCCGGGGGCGATGGTTGAATACGCGCCATGCCCGACGCCGATCTCGTCCTCACCGGCGGCAAGATCCTGACCCTCGATCCCCGATCCCGCACCGTCGAGGCGCTCGCCGTCCGCGGGGGCCGCGTGGCCGCGCTCGGCCGCGACGACGAGATCGCGCCCCTGATCGGCCCGGACACGCGCCGCGTCGACCTGCGCGGGCGGCTCGCGGTGCCCGGGCTCTTCGACGGCCACGCCCACATGGACCGGGAGGGGCTCAAGCTCAAGTGGCCCTCGCTGGCCGGCGCCCGCTCGATCGACGACATCCTCCAGGTCGTCGAGGGCCTGGTGCGCCGCGCCGCCCCCGGCGAGTGGATCGTGACCATGCCCATCGGCGAGCCGCCGCTCTACGAGGGCGTGCCCGACACGCTCGCCGAGAAGCGCTGGCCCACCCGCCACGACCTGGACCGTGTCGCTCCCGATCACCCGGTCTACATCCGCGCGATCTGGGGCCACTGGCGCAATACCCTGCCCATCGTCTCGATCGCCAACACCCGCGCGCTGGCCCGGGCCGGCATCGACCGCGACACCCGGCCCCCCGCACCCGCCATCGAGATCCAGCGCGACGCGCGAGGCGAGCCAACCGGCGTCCTCATCGAGCACACCTACAAGCCGCTGGTGGAGCACACCCTGATGGCGGTGGCGCCCCGCTTCACGCTCGAGGATCGGGTGGCCGGCCTCGCCGCGTCCATGCGCATCTACAACCGGTGCGGCACCACGAGCGTGTTCGAGGGCCACGGCATCTCGGCCGAGGTCCTGGCCGCCTACCAAGCCCTGCGCGAGCGGGGCCGCCCGAGCGTACGGGCCCATCTGCTGTTCAGTCCCGCCTGGCCGTCGGCCGATCCGGCCGCGGTGACCGAGCTCCTGCACGGCTGGGGCACCTGGCTCGCCCGGCGCGGCCTCGGGGACGAGTACCTCCGGGTGGGTGGGCTCTACACGGAGTCGGACTACTCGGAGGAGAACCGGCTGCGCGGGACGACCTCCCCCTACACCGGCTGGGCGAGCTTCTCGTACCGGGCCGCGCTGCCCGAGGACGTCATGGTCGAGATGATGATCGAGGCCGCGCGGAGCCACGTCCGCGTCGGCAGCTTCACCCCGAACATCCTCGACCTCTACGAGCGCGTGAACCGGGCGGTACCGATCGTGGACCGGCGGTGGATCATCGAGCACATCGGCGTGTACGGGCCCGAGGAGATCGCGCGCATCCGGGCCCTCGGCCTGGTCCTCACCAGCTACACCGGCCGCTACATCTGGCAGGACGGGGCCATGCTGGCGCGCGAGCTCGGGCCCGCGGGCGCCTCCCGCATCGCGCCCCTGCGCGCGCTCCGCGAGGCGGGCGTCCACGTCGCGCTCTCGACCGACAACGTGCCGCCGTCACTGTTCGACGCGATCCACCACGCGGTCGCCCGCAAGCCCCGCGGCGCGACCGCGCCCGTCGGCCCGGACCAGTGCCTCACGCGCGAGGAGGCGCTCGCCTGCGCCTCCCGCGAGGGCGCCCATCTCACGTTCGAGGAGGACGTGAAGGGCTCCCTGGAGGTCGGCAAGCTGGCCGACGTCGCGGTGCTCGACCAGGACCTCCTGACCGTCCCCGAGGACGCGATCCCGGGCATTCGCGCGGACCTGGTCGTGGTGGGCGGCGAGCTCGTGCTGGAGCACCCCTAGCCACGCGGGGGCTCACCGAGCCCCGAGATGGTCCAGCAGATATGCGCCGAGGCCCAGAACGCCCAGGATGACCACCCCGGTCGTCAGGGCTCGATAGCGATCCCAAAGGGCCAACAGGCGGTAGAGCATGCAGCGGTCCTCCCATGCCCGTGAGACGCGCAGGAGTCTCGATCGATGCAGCGTGCCGCCCTTGGCCGGCAGGCGGGAATCTTGTACCGGGCAAGAACTCCCTGGGTGCCGGATCCGGAGCATCGCGGTCTTGGCAAAAGCGGCTTCGGCTCACCGATTGTGACGGATGGCATCTCCTATGCTGCCGCAGAGCGGCGCGGAGGAGGCCGTCGACATGAAACCACGAGGGTATGTACTGATGATCGCCGGCGTCGCAATCGCCGGCTGTGCCGGGCCGAGCGCGAATGCCACGGCACCGCGCGCGATCGTGGCCGCTTCGCCTGCGGCCGGCGAGCTCGCCGGGACGTGGCGCGGATCCTTCGCGTGGCCGGGCGGGACCTACTGGACGGACGACGCCGACTGCACGCTCCGGATCAACCGGGACGGGACGTTCTCCGCGACGGTCACCGCCGCCCCGGGGGCGAACAACCTGGCGAAGGCCTCGACCTGGTCCGGGACTGCCGTCAGCGCCGGTGACCGCGTGATCCTCCGGAGCTCGCAGGGCCCGTCGACGACGCTCCTCCACTCCGGGGACCGGCTGTATGGCGTGGCCGAGGATCCGATCGTGGAAGTGCCCATCACGATCTCGTTCGAGCGCGAGCGCCCGGCCGCCTAGCTCGTGAGAAGCCTCGACGCCCTCGGAGAGTGCCACCCGCCGTGGTGTGCCACGATGCGGTCCGCCTCGCGCGGGCCCCAGGTGCCGGGCTCGTAGGGGTACACCGGGGTCGCATTGCCGAGAATCGGGTCGACGACGGCCCAGGCGGCCTCGACGCTCGCCTCATCGCCGAACAAGGTCGCGTCGCCGACCAGGGCATCCCCGATCAGCCGCTCGTAGGGCTCCATCTCCTCCGGATCTTGATGGCGGACGGCGAGCTCGATCTCTTCGCCGACCATGGCCTCGCCCGGCGCCTTCGCCCGAGCGCCGATCGCGATCTCGACCTCCGGCCCCAGGCGGAACCGCACCGTATCGCGCGAGAGCGCCTCCCGGAAGATGACCTGCGGCGGCCGTCGCAGCTCGACCAGTACCTCGGTGACGGTGACGGGCAGACACTTGCCGGCTCGAATGTAGAACGGCACGCCTTCCCACCGCCACGAATCGATCTGGAGATGCACGGCGGCGAAGGTCTCGACCTGCGATCCGGGCGCGACCCCCGGCTCGCGCTGGTATCCGCCGAACTGCCCCCGCACCAGGTTCTCGGAGCTCAGCGGCCGGATGCACCGAAAGATCTTCTCCTTCTCGGCCGCCAGCGCCATCCCGGTGTAGCCGGCGGGCGGCTCCATGGCCAGCATGCCCACGACCTGCAACATGTGGTTCTGCACGACGTCACGGATCGCCCCCACCTCGTCGTAGAACCGACCCCGGCCCTCGACCCCGAAGGTCTCGGCCATCGTGATCTGCACGCTGTCGACGTAGTTGCGATTCCAGATCGGCTCCAGGAAGGAATTGGCGAAGCGGAAGTACAGGAGGTTCTGCACCGGCTCCTTGCCCAGATAGTGATCGATCCGGAATATCGCGGCCTGGTCGAACACCCGGTGGAGGGTGCGGTTCAGGGACCGGGCGGAGGCGAGGTCCCGGCCGAACGGCTTCTCGACGATCACCCGGCCGCGGCCCGCGGTCCGCAGCGTGCCGAGCCCCTCGATCACGGTGGGGAACAGGCTCGGCGGGATGGCCAGGTAGTGCAGCGGCCGCGCGCTCCTTCCCAGGGCCGCCTCCAGTGCCTTCCACGTGCCCTCGTCGCGGTAGTCGCCGTCGACGAAGCGCAGCAGACCCGAGAGGCGCTCGAGGGCGGCCGGCTCGACATCTCCGCCGAGCCACTCCAGGCCCTCCCGGACGCGAGCGCGTAGCTCCTCCAGGCCATAGCCCGCCTTCGCCACGCCGATCACCGGCACGTCGAGGTGGCCCCGCCCCACCATCGACAGGAGCGCGGGGAAGATCTTCTTGTGCGCCAGGTCGCCGGTGGCGCCGAACAGCACCAGCGCGTCGGATCGGCCGCCCGCCTCGACGCTCACCGGGTCACCCCACGAACGGCGGCATCGGCGGGGCCTCGACCGCGCGGAGCCTGATCTCCTGCACGCCGGGCAGGTCGCGGATCACGGTCTCCGCGTGCTCCAGGGCAGCCGGCGGCCCCTCCAGCGTCACGACGCCGCACCGGGCGGCGACCTCGACCTGGTACTTCCGCGTGATCGGGTGCCCGGCCAGCACCACCTCGACCCGCGCCACGAGCGACCGGTCGACGACCATCTGCTTCCCGGACTCGCTGAGGGCGAACTGCGGCTGTCGCTGGACCAGATCGGCGATCAGCTCGACGGCGGCGCCGCGGGCGAGCTGCCCGGTGTTGATCACCAGGTGATAGAGGGTCGGGTCGTTCAGCTCCACGTCGAACAGGTAGCGCATGCGCTTGGCCTTCTGGGCGTCGTCGTGCTCCACCATGCGCGCGGCGACGTGGGCCCCGATCCGCTCTCCCCCCGGCTCCGATAGCACCTTCAGCAGCTCCGTGGCGCGGACCCCGGCGGGGGCGACCACTCTCGCACGGAGGACGTGCGGGACGTCGCGCAGGAGCCACTGCCCACCCCGCCCGATCACGACCGCGCGATCGTCCTCCGCGATCTCGTACAGCACGCTCTTGATGACGGCGAGGTATCGTCGCGTCTCACCGTCGAACCGCTCGAACAGCGAGGGCCGCTCCTCCTCCAGGTGCCACAGCCGGTCCGTCTCGAGCCCATAGCGATGCGCGCCCTCCTGGAACCGCTTGTGGTCCACGAAGCAGTACCCGAGCCGATCCGCGACCGCCATCCCGACCTCGCTGCCGCCGCTCCCGAGCTGCTGCGATATCGTCACGATGGCCATCGGCGTGTCACCCCCGCCCGCCGTCGGATCTCTCGATGCGCAGGATGTCCAGCATGGCCCCGACCGCCGGATCGGCGTAGACCCCGTAGGCGTCGGTCAGGACGCCCTTCGTCCCGCCTCGGCCCTCGATGCCGTAGACGATCGCCATGTCGTCCGGATCCGAGACGCCCTCGAACCGGTGGTACTCGCGGATCACGACGTCCCGCGGCAGGAAGGGCTTGCCCGCCTCGAGGGCCAGCAGCTTGCGCCCGCTGACCATGAAGTGGTCCGTGAAGCCCCGCCGCCTCAGGTGCTCGATCGTCCCCGCCACCGTCCCGCAGTCCATTCCCCGAGGCTAGCCGAGCCAGATGAGAGGGGGGTGAGGGCTGGATGAGAATGCTCCGCCTTGGAGTAAGATGCCGCCCGGGAGGGCCTCACCGATGAAGCGAAGCGTCGACCGGATCCTGACCACCCACACCGGCAGCCTCCCCCGGCCGCCCGACCTGATCCGCACCATGTTCGCCCGGGAGGAAGGGGTCCCGGTCGATGGGCCCGCGCTGGCCGCCCGCATCCGCGCCGCGGTGGCGGAGGTCGTCCGCCGGCAGGTCGACGCCGGGATCGCGGTGGTCAACGACGGCGAGGTGAGCAAGCCGAGCTACGCCACCTACGTCAAGGATCGCCTGAGCGGGTTCGACGGCACGAGCCAGGCCCTGCAGTACCGCGACCTGGTGGACTTCCCGGAGATGGCCAAGCGGGTGTTCGGCGATCCCGGCCGCTCGAGGCGGAAGACCCCGGCCTGCACCGGCCCCATCGGCGTGCGCGATCCGGCCGCGGCCCAGGCCGACGTGGACAACCTCAAGGCGGCGACCGCGGGGGTCACGGTGGACGACGTGTTCGTCAGCGCAGCCTCGCCGGGCGTCATCTCCCTCTTCTTCCGGGACGACCACTACGGCAGTCACGAGGCCTACCTCTTCGCCATCGCCGACGCCATGCGGCACGAGTACGAGACGGTGGCGCGGGGCGGCTTCATCCTGCAGCTCGACTGCCCCGACCTGGCGATGGGCCGGCACATCCAGTTCGCCGGGCTCGGCCTGGAAGAGTTCCGGAAGATGGCGCGCCTGCACATCGCGGCGCTCGATCACGCGGTGGCCCGCATCCCGCCCGAGCAGCTCCGGATGCATCTCTGCTGGGGCAACTACGAGGGGCCGCACCACTACGACGTCCCCCTCGCCGACCTCCTCGACCTCGTGTTCGCGGCGCGGCCGCAGGCGGTGTCGTTCGAGGCGGCCAACCCGCGCCACGCCCACGAGTGGAAGGTCTTCGAGCGGGTCAAGCTGCCGCCGGGCAAGATCATCATCCCGGGCGTGCTCGACTCCACGACCAACTTCATCGAGCATCCCGAGCTGGTGGCGGAGCGCATCACCCGCTACGCGCGCCTGGTCGGCCGCGAGAACGTCATCGCGGGGACCGACTGCGGCTTCGGCACCTGGGTCGGTCAGGCCGCGGTGGACCCCGACATCGCCTGGGCCAAGCTCGCGAGCCTGGCCGAGGGCGCCCGCCTGGCCTCGCGCGAGCTCTGGGCGCGTCAGTAGCGGGCCGCCACCACCGGGGCCGAGCGGAGCTGGACGCTGATCCGC
>DATFAJ010000419.1:0-3524 GCA_035254745.1 Candidatus Methylomirabilota bacterium
ACGGCGGGCACGACGTCAACGAGGTGTTCTTCGACGAGGTGCGCGTGCCCGTCGAGAACCTCGTCCACGAGGAGGGCCAGGGCTGGGCGGTCGCCAAGCATCTCCTGGGCTACGAGCGCATGGGCACCGGCCGCATCGGCGCCTCCAAGCGCGAGCTGGCCAAGCTGAAGGAGCTGGCCGGCGAGCAGATGAAGGACGGCCGCCCGATCATCGAGGACCCGCGCTTCCGCGACCGGCTCACGCGGGTCGAGGTCGAGCTGATGGCGCTCGAGATCACCAACCTGCGCTTCCTCGACCAGATGCGGCGCAGCGGCCGGCCCCCCGGCGCCGACGTGTCGATGCTCAAGATCAAGGGCACCGAGATCCAGCAGGCGATCACCGAGCTGATGATGCAGGCGGCGGGGCCGCTGGCCCAGGCCTTCCGGCCCGTGGATGCGATGGACTTCGACCACTTCACTGCGCGGTTGGCGCCGCGGTATTGCAATCTGCGCAAGGCCACCATCTACGCCGGCTCCAACGAGATCCAGCGGAACATCATCGCGAAGGCTACGCTCGGGTTGTAATGGGCGCCGCCCGTGGCGACATCCGGCCGGGCCGGGGGGTGGCCCTGGAGGTCGCCTGACCACGCAGCGCTGTTTGGCGGCGGCCCGTTCAGGAGTTCCCAACCTGGGCAGTTGGCGTCTACGTTTCCGTTGGCAGGAACGGGTCAGGTGGACCCCCAGGGCCACCCCCCGGCCCCGCCGGCGTTGTGGCCTCACGACACCGCGAACTACTGAGACCAGGAGCTAGACAGATGAATTTTGATTTGACCGAGGAGCAGCAGCTCCTGGCTGACAGCCTCAAGCGGTATCTGGCCAATGAGTACACGCTGGATGCGCGGGCGAAGATCGTGGATTCGGCGACGGGGTGGAGCGAGAAGGTCTGGGGCGCGTTCGCCGAGATGGGGCTGCTCGGGGTGCCGTTCGCGGAGGAGCACGGGGGGTTCGGGGGCAGCGCGGTGGACGTGATGCTCGTCATGGAGGCGCTCGGCGAGGGCCTGGTGGTGGAGCCGTACTGGGTCAACGTGGGGCTCGCCGGGCGTCTGGTGGCCCGGGCGGGCTCCGAGGCCCAGCAGAAGCGCATCCTGCCCGCCCTGATCCAGGGCAAGCAGCGCCTGGCCTTCGCCCACACCGAGCGCACCGCGCGGTACGACCTGGCCCACGTCGGCACCCGGGCCAAGCGGGCGGGGGCGGGCTACACGCTCGACGGCGAGAAGCGCGCGGTGCTCCACGGGGGCGCCGCCGACACCCTGATCGTCTCGGCGCGCACCGGCGGCGGGGACGCGGACGCGACCGGCATCAGCCTGTTCCTGGTCGACCGGAGTGCGCCCGGCGTCACCCTCAAGGAGTACCGCACGATCGACGAGCTGCGCGCCGCCGACGTGTGGCTCTCCGGGGTGTCGGTGCCGGCGGAGGCGCGCCTCGGCGACGAAGGCCGGGCGCTGCCGCTGATCGAGGACGCCGCCGACTACGCCACCGCGCTGCTGTGCGCGGAGGCGGTGGGGGCGATCCGCTTCGCCAACGACGCGACGCTCGAGTACATCAAGACGCGGCGGCAGTTCGGGGTGCCCATCGGCAGCTTCCAGGCCCTGCAGCATCGCATGGTCGACATGGTCATCAGCTACGAGCAGGCGCGCTCCATGGCCTGCCTGGCGTGCGTGAAGGTCGACACCGCGCCTCCGGCCGAGCGCCGTCGCGCGGTCTCCGCGGCCAAGATCAAGGTGGCGGATGCCTGCCGGCACGTGAGCCAGGAGGCGGTACAGCTGCACGGGGGCATGGGCATGACCGAGGAGCTGAAGGTGAGCCACACCTTCCGGCGCCTCACCATGATCGGCCAGACCTTCGGGGACGCCGAGCACCATCTGGAGCGCTACGCCGCCGCCGACAGCGGCAACTGACCGCGAAAAGGTTGACGCGGTTGCGGCGTCTGCCCCTATAGTCGTTTCGTATGGACGGGCAGGAGCCTGCGGACCGGCCGTCGTTCTTCCGCAAGCCCGCTCCTCCCGGCGGCACGCCACCGCAGCGGCCGGCGCCACCTGCGCCGCCACCGCCCGGCTCCCCCGCTCCGCCGCCCCCGCCGGTCTACGCGGCGCCACCGTCCGGCTTCGGTGCGGAGCCGCCTCCGCTCTCGAGCGTCCGGCAGCCGACCTTCCACGGCAACGGCGGCACCCTCTTCGGGATCCACGTCGTCAACGTCCTGCTCACGCTGGTCACCGTCGGCGTCTACTACTTCTGGGCCAAGACGCGCATCCGCGCGTATCTCTCCGGGCAGACCGAGATCGAGGGCGATCGCTTCGCCTATCACGGCACGGCGCGCGAGCTGCTGCTGGGCACGATCAAGGCGGTGCTGGTCTTCGGCCTGCCGATCCTGCTCCTGCAGTTCGTCCGCGACCTCCTGGACGTGCCGATCCTCCTCCGGCGGGTGGCCGACCTCGCGGTGGCCGTGCTGGCCTACGCCTTCTTCCCGATCGCGATGGTGGGCGCGCGGCGCTACCGGCTCAGCCGGACGTCCTGGCGCGGGATCCGCTTCTCCTTCCGGGGGCGGGTGGCGGGGCTCCTGAAGATCTTCATCCTCGGGAGCTTCCTGACCGGCCTGACGCTCGGCCTCTACTATCCGTTCTTCCTCGTCTCGCGCCAGGCGTTCCTGGTCTCGCACTCCTACTTCGGCGGTGAGCGGTTCGATTTCACCGGGCGCGGCCGGGATCTCTTCGGGCGCTTCCTCCTCGCGCTCCTGCTCACGGTGCCCACGCTCGGCCTGTGCTGGGTCTGGTACGTCGCGTTCAAGCGTCGCTACTTCTGGGACCACACCACCTTCGGCGCCGCCCACTTCTCCTGCAGCGTGACCGGCGGGGCCCTGCTGGGGCTCTGGGTGGTCAACGCGCTGATCCTCGTCGGCACGCTCGGGATCGCCTGGCCCTGGGTGCGGGTGCGCAACGTCCACTTCGCGTTCCGTAACCTGGCCCTGGTGGGCGCGCTCGATCTCTCCCGCATCCGCCAGGAGGCGCAGCAGGTGGGCAGCATGGGCGAGGGCCTCTCGGGCTTCTTCGATTCCGGCTTCGATCTCGCGTAGCCACCTCCGGCTCTGATGCGCACCGACTGGCAGGGGATCTATCTCGACGGGCAGACCGCGGCCCGTCATCCCGCCACGATCCGGCTCATGCGCGAGGCCCTCGAGATCAGCCCGGCCGGTGGCGGGGCCCGGCTCTGGCCCTACCGGGAGCTGCGCCAGACCCAGGGCTTCTACGCGGGGGAGGAGGTGCGGATCGAGCGGGGCGGCGACCTGCCCGAAACCCTGCTGGTCGCCGACAGCGCGTTCCTCGAGAGCCTTCACGAGGTGGCGCCCGGCCTGCGGCTGCGCTTCCACGACCCCCGCCGGCGCCGGGCGCGCGTGCGCTGGACCATCGCGGCCGCGGCCGGCGTGCTCGCGGTCACCGCCGCGATCTACCTCTGGGGCATCCCGGCGCTGGCCGCCCTCGCCGCGCCGCG
>DATFAJ010000420.1:0-2954 GCA_035254745.1 Candidatus Methylomirabilota bacterium
AAGATGCCGTTGGCCCACCGGAACACCAGGATGTTCTGGACCGTCTCCTTGCCGAGGTAGTGATCGATCCGGTAGACCTGGTCCTCGTGGAAGACGCCCGCCACCACCTGGTTGAGCGAGCCCGCGGAGGCGAGG
This sequence comes from Candidatus Methylomirabilota bacterium, assembly GCA_035254745.1. Taxonomy (GTDB): domain Bacteria; phylum Methylomirabilota; class Methylomirabilia; order Rokubacteriales; family CSP1-6; genus CAMLFJ01. Next base: position 136 of record DATFAJ010000420.1, read on the forward strand.
TCCCGACCGAAAGGCTTCTCGATGACGATGCGCACCCAGCCGCTGGTGTTCTCGGCCGGCCGGTTGAGCCCCGCCTCGCCGAGGCGGGTCACCAGGTGGGGGTACACCGAGGGCGGGGTGGAGACGTAGAAGAGCCGGTTGGCTCCGGTGCTGCGCTCCTGCTCGACCTGCTTGAGGTACGCGGTCAGGCCCGGGTACATGGCCCCGTCCGCCGGATCGCCCGCGTAGTAGAAGAGGGCCTGGGCGAAGCGGTCCCAAACCCGGGCCGAGGGGGGCTGCACGCGCGCGAAGTCGGTGATCGCCTCGCGCATGCGCGCGCGGAACTGCTCGTTGGTCATCTCGGAGCGCGCCACCCCGACCACCGCGAACGGCTCGGGCAGCACGCGGCTCTGGAACATGGACCAGAGCGCGGGGAGGAGCTTGCGACGGGTGAGGTCGCCGGAGGCGCCGAAGATCACGAGGGTGCAGGATTCGTCGGTGGTGGAGACGGTCATGCCGTCATAGCCTCTTGGTCAGTCCCTGGACCATCTGCAGCAGCTGCTGCAGGCCCTGCGACTGCTTGCCGGTCAGATGGAGCCGGATGACCCGGCGCGCTCCGTCGCGCAGACTCTGGATATCGCCCAGGGCCTGGGCGGCCTTGAGCGTGGAGAAGCCGTAACCGACGCCGGGAATCGGGAGGTCCTCGCGATCGTCGCCGGTGATCTGGAGGAAGAGCCCGCTGGTGGGTCCGCCCTTGTGCATCTGCCCCGTCGAGTGCAGGTAGCGCGGGCCCCAGCCCAGCGTGGTCGCGATGCGGAGGCGATCCCGCAGGGCCACCCGGATCTCCTGCAGCACCCGCCAGGCCTCGGGGGTCGGCGCGAGATACGCCTGGATGGCGAGGTAGTCTCCCGGCGCGGCCATCGCGAGGTGGGCCGCGAGCCCGCGGCTCACCGAGCTCGGCTTCTTGTTGGACTTGGTCATGAGCACGATGCCGTCTTCCTCGACGTCCGACGGCCACTCGGGCAGGCGCCGGGAGCGCTTCCACTCGGTGAGCAGCGTCGCGGTGTTCTCCTTGGCGCGCACCACGTCGGGCTCGTCGAACGGATTCACGCCGAGCACCGCCCCCGCGGTGGCCGCGGCCAGCTCCCAACGGAAGAACTCGGCGCCCACGTCCATGGGGTCGCGCAGCACGAGGCGCAGCACCGGGTGGCCCGCGTCGGCGAGCTTGGCCAGCCCCGCGTCGTGCGAGTCGTCGCCCTCGAGCACGAGGGCCACGAAGACCCGGTCGTCGCCGTAGACGGCGGGGGCGCCGAGCGGCTCGTCGACCACCGGCACGATGCCGGTGCCGTCCTTGCCGAGTGACTCGGCGAGGAGCTGCTCGATCCAGGGGCCGAGCGAGCGGATCTTCTCGGAGAACACGAGCGTGGCCTTGTCGCGCCCGGCCCGGGCCAGCCCGGCCAGCACCGCGCCGAGCTGCACCGCGGGATTGCCCCGCACCCCGACCTCGTTGCCGCACGTCTCCACCATGCCGTTGGCCCGCTCGAGCAGGATCTTGATGTCGACCCCGATCAGGGCGGCCGGCACCAGCCCGAAGAAGGACAGCGCGGAGAAGCGGCCGCCGATCGACGCGGGATTGAGGAAGGTGCGGCGGAAGCCGGTCTCGGTGGCCAGCTTGTCGAGCGGCCGCCCCGGGTCGGTGATGGCCACGAACTGCATGCCGGGACGCGGAGAGGACGCGGCCTCGACCAGGCCGCGAAAGAAGGCGTAGGCCGCCATGGTCTCGTTGGTCGTGCCCGACTTGCTCGAGATCACGAAGAGCGAGCGGCTCAGGTTGACCCCGTCGGCCACCTGCTTGACCGCGGCCGGATCGGTGGAGTCCAGCACGAGCATGTCGGGGAATCCCATCTTCGATCCGAAGGTCTCGTTGAAGACCATGCCGGTCGACGAGGAGCCGCCCGTGCCCAGCAGGACCACGTGGGAGTACTGCAGGCGCCGCACCTCGTCCGCGAAGGCGCGGATGTCCTCGGAGTGGCCGCGCATGATGGTGGGCGAGGTGAGCCAGCCCAGCCGGTTGCGCACGGTCGCCGCGTCGCCCTTCCAGAGCGTGGCGTCCTTGACCCAGAGGCGGTCGAGGAACTCGCGCGACTCGAGGAACCGCAGCGTCTCCTCCACCGCCGGCAGCTTGAGCGGGTCCGGCAGCACCGGCGGCGGGTTCACCACCACGGGCGCGGGCGCCGGGCGCTCGGGCGGGGTGGGGGCCGCCGGGCGCGCGGCCGGCGCCGCGGGAGCGGCCTCGCGCCGGGACGCGGCCTTGGCGGGGGCCGCCTTCGCGGTGGCCGGCTTGGTCGTCACCTTGACGTCCCCCGTCCCCGGCTTGAGCGGGGCCTTGTCGGCTCCGAGCAGGCCCGCCTCGAGCTGGCCGATCTTGGTCACCTGCCGCGCCTGCTGCTCGCTCGGCTCGTACTGGGTGGCGATGAAGGTCTGGGCGATCTCGATCGCGTCCTTGGCGTCGAGATCGACCGCAGCCAGGCAGAGCACGTTGGCGTCCGCCTCTTCCCGGCTGGTGCGGGCCGCCGCGACGTCGTGGCAGAGGGCGGCCCGGATGCCGCGCATCTTGTTGGCCGCGATCACCGCGCCCGCGCCGCTGCCGCAGAGGAGCAGGCTCGCATCGACGAAGCCGCGGAGGACCGCCTGTCCGACCGCCCGGGCGTAGTCCGGGTAGTCCACCGGCTCCGTCGAGAAGGTGCCGAGGTCGAGGACGTCGTGTCCTTCGGCCTCGAGGGCGGCCACCAGGGGCTCCTTGAGCGGAAATCCGGTGTCGTCGCAGCCGATCGCGATTC
>DATFAJ010000421.1:0-2172 GCA_035254745.1 Candidatus Methylomirabilota bacterium
GGCACCGCGAGCACGAGGGCCCACCGGGCGCCGAAGGTGACGACCGCCGCGACGACGAGGAAGCGGGCCACGCCCAGGCGCTCGAGCGCCGCGAAGAGCACCGGGTAGACGAGGTACAGCTGCAGCAGCAGCCCGAAGTACCAGAGCGCGGGGTTGAAGTAGTAGAACATCGTGCCGATCGGCACCACACGATCGCCGAGGACGCTCAGCGCGAAGCGGTAGTCGACCGGATCGAACCGGGCCTGGAACGGAGACACCAGGTAGACGAGGTGGGCGACCCAGAACATCGGCAACAGGCGAATCAGCCGGCTCCGGTACCAGCCGGGCCAGGCCACCGCCGGGCGACCGCTCCGGGCGAGCGAATACGAGAGCCCGAAGCCCGAGAGGACGAGGAAGACCGCGACCCCGTGGAACCCGAAGTCGACCACCGCGGCCAGCACCGCGGCCACGAGGCAGAGCGCCCGCCCGCCGAGGGACGCCGGCGCGAGTAACTTCTCGTACGCGGCGAAGTAGCCGGGGTCGAGCGGCCACGGCAGCCGGCCGGCCGCGTAGGCGATGAAGAAGTGAAAGCCCACGATCCAGAGGATCGCGATCCCCTTCGTCCCGTCGAGCCAGTCGAGACGCGCCTCCCCGCGACCCGCCGGGCGCTCGCTCGCGCCGCTCACGACGCCGACGATAGGGGCTGGGGCGAGCGCGTGTCAATCACGGCCGGACGCTCCGATCCGACGTATACTGCCGTCCGACGCCCGACATGCCCGACCTCCTGGACGCCATCGAGATCGAGACCGCGCCGAGCCCCACCGCGGCCGTGATCTGGATGCACGGCCTGGGCGCGGACGGCCACGACTTCGAGCCCATCGTGCCCGAGCTGCGGCTGCCCGCCTCCCTTCCGGTTCGCTTCGTGTTCCCGCACGCGCCGCTGCGGCCCGTCACCATCAACCAGGGCCACGTCATGCGCGCGTGGTACGACATCCGCGCCCTCGCGGGGGTCCGGCGCGAGGACGAGGCGGGCGTGCGCCAGTCGGCCCGCCAGATCGAGGCGCTGGTGGAGCGCGAGCGCCAGCGCGGGATCGCGCCCGGCCGTCTCGTGCTGGCCGGCTTCTCCCAGGGCGGGGCGATGGCCCTGCACGTGGGCCTCCGCCACGCGGAGCGCCTGGCCGGCGTCATGGCGCTCTCGTGCTACCTGCCGCTGGGCGACGTGCTGGGCACCGAGGCCGCGGCCGCGAATCGCGACGTGCCGATCTTCTGGGGCCACGGCGTCCACGACCCGATGATCCCGCTGGCCATGGCCGAGCACGGGCGCGCGCAGGTCGCCGCGCTCGGCTACTCGATCGAGTGGCACCAGTACGCGATCCCCCATTCCGTCTCTGCCGAGGAGATCGCCGACGTCGCCCGCTGGCTCGGGCGCGTCCTCGGCTGAACCGAGGCCAAGGAGGAGAACCCATGCAGACCGACCGTTTGAAGATGCCGATCGGGGAGGCCATGTTCACCCAGCGGTCCACAAGGAAGCTGCGGCCGGATCCGATCCCGATGGAGGACCTCCACCTCCTGATCGAGGCGGCGGTCAAGGCGCCGAACGGCGGCAACAACCAGGTGGGGCGCTTCCTGATCGTGAACGACCGCGCGAGGATCCGCGAGTTCGGCGCGCTCTACAAGGAAGCGTGGTGGGCCAAGCGCTGGGACGACCACCGGTGGACGAAGCCGGAGGACATCCCGCTCACCGACAAGAACCACCGCTCCGCGATGGGGCTGTCGGAGGACATCAAGGACGTTCCGTGCATCGTCTTCGCCTTCACCGCGCCCGGCGGCGGGGCCAACTCGGTCATCCCGGCCTGCCAGAACCTGATGCTGGCCGCGCACGCGCTCGGCATCGGCTCGCTGCCCACCACGCTGCACGCCAAGGTGATGGACCGCTTCCACGCCATGTTCGACATTCCCAAGGACATGACCTTCCACTTCTGCATCCCGCTCGGCTACCCCGCCGCGAAGTACGGGCCGAGCAAGCGCCGGCCGACGTCGGAGACCACCTCGCTCAACCGCTGGGGCGGAGCGGTGCCGTGGGCGTGACGCGCAAGCCCGCGGTCAGCCTCGCCGCGGTGCCCGGCCGCCGCAAGGCCACCGTGGACATGGCGAGGCGCCTCGAGGAGGAGGGCTTCGCCGGCCTCTACTGCC
>DATFAJ010000422.1:0-9368 GCA_035254745.1 Candidatus Methylomirabilota bacterium
CGCACTTACCCTGCCCGCCCGGTGGGCCGCGGCCGGGCCGGACCTAGGAGGAGAGGCCGGAGGCGCGCAGCGCGAGCCGGATGCGGTGACGCTCGTCCTCGGAGACCGGGGTGAGGGGCGGCCGCACGTGTGCGGCCGGAATGCGGCCCAGGATGGCGAGGGCCTCCTTCATCCGGTTGTGCATGTCCACGAACGGCGGGGCGTAGAACACGCCGACGAGCGGCGCCATGCGCTCGTTGAGCCGTCGCGCCTCGTCGAGCCGGCCCGCCTGCACCGCGGCGAACAGGGCCGCCTGCAGATCGGCGACCACGCTGCCCATGCCGGAGATGCAGCCGTCGGCCCCGAGCGTGAAGCTCGCCATGAGCGACATGGTGAACGAGGACATCATCGCGACCGGCCGCCCGGTCGCACGCACCGCGCGCAGGTTCTTCTCGTAGGACACGATCTCGTTGGACCAGTCCTTCACCGCCGCGACGGTCGGGATCTTGCAGAGCTCGGCCAGGGTCTCGGGGCTGTAGCCGATGCCGGAGGCGGGCGGGTACTCGAAGACCACGAGCGGCAGGTCCACCGCGTCGGCGAGCACCTGGAAGTGGCGCATCACCATGTCCGGCTTGAGCTGCGCGCCCCACATGAAGAGCGTGGGCGGGAAGATCAGCAGCCCGGCCGCGCCCGCGGCCCGCGCGTCCCGCGCGAGCTCCACCGCCTCGAGGGTGCCGTCGGAGTAGATGCCGGTGACCACCGGCACCTTGCCCGCGACCTCGTCGAGGGCCACGTCGAGCGTCCGCCGGCGCTCCTCGCGGGTGAGCGAGGCCACCTCCGCGGCGTGGCCGTTGGCCACGAGGCCGGTGACGCCCGGGGCGTCCACGAGCCAGCGGAGGTGCTTGCGGTAGGCGGGCTCGTCGATGGCCAGATCGGCGGTGAACGGCAGGATGTTCGCCGGCATGCAGCCGTGGAAGCGCAGCCCGCTGGTCATGGCGTCGACCTCAGCACACGGGGGCGCGCCTTCACCACCGAGCCAGCTCGTCGGCCAGCTCCTTGGCCGAGAGGACGCGGGCGTAGGCGCGGCGGACGATGTCGAGCGTGGCGCCCTGGATCTCGGGCCAGAGGGTGGCCACCCCGTCCTCCACCACCAGCACGCGGTACTCGCGGTTGAAGCCGCCGATCACGGTGGCCAGCACGCAGATGTCGGTCATGGTCCCGGTGACCACCAGGGTGGTGACGCCCCGGGCCCGCAGCGCGCCGTCGAGCACGGTGCCGTTGAAGGCGTCGTAGTAGTGCTTGCGCACGACCAGTTCGTCGGCCCTCGGCGCCAGCTCCGCGACGACGCGCGCGCTCGGGTCTCCCTCGAGGCAGGCCGACGAGGGCAGGCCGAAGCCGGTGGGGGCGCCCGGCGCCGCCGGCCGGTGCTCCGGGTGCAGCTCGCCCACCAGGAGCGGCGCGGCGGGGGAGTAGGTGAACTCGGTGAAGACCACCGGCAGCCCCATCTCGCGGAAGATCGTGATCAGCTCCTGGATGCGCGGCACCACGTCGCGCGCGGGCGGGACCTCCATGGCCTGGCCCGCCTCCACGAAGGCGCGCTGCATGTCGACGACGAGGAGCGCGGTGCGCCCGGGCTCGAGGGGGAGGGTGGTGCGGAACAGCTCGTCGCGGTGCAGCGGTCGCTCGTTTACTTCCTTAGGCATTCTTGGTATGCGCTCGGCTCGCCTTCGGCTGCGCCTCGCATTACCACGCAGACACCGAGAACGCGTTCGGGATGTGGCGGATCGCCTTGACCGCGCCCTCGTCGTTGAAGATCACCGAGACCACGTCGAACCGGCAGGAGACCTGTCGCAGCCGCTTCAGCTTGAGATAGCCGTGGGCCAGCTTCCCGAGCCGGTTCTGCTTGCGGGTGTTGACCGCGGCCTGGGGCGGGTCGCCCTCCATGTCCCGCCGCGTCTTCACCTCGACGAAGACGAGGGTCTTGCCCTCCCTCGCGACCAGGTCGATCTCGCCCGCGCGGGTGCGGACGTTGCGGTCCAGGATCGCGAAGCCGCTGCGGGCCAGGAAGCGGGCCGCCTCTTCTTCCCCTCTCTCTCCGGTGACCTTTCGAGTGTCGGTGGGCACGTGCACTACTCCTTGACCAGCACGAGATCGCTCATCATGAATCGGCGCCGATCCACTGCAGCTCGCTCCGGGAGAACAGGGCGAGCTGGTTCCAGATCCCGGCGAAGGTGCGGCGGTGCAGCGGGCAGGGACCGTGCCGCTCCAGCGCGTCCCGGTGCTCCGGGGTCGCGTAGCCCTTGTGGCGGACGAACCCGTACGCGGGGAACTCCCGATCGGCCGCGTCCATGATGCGGTCGCGGGTCACCTTCGCCACGATCGAGGCCGCGGCCACCGAGGCCGAGCGCCGGTCCCCCTCGACGAGATTCCGCTGCGGGCAGCGCAGCCCGGGCACCTCGACGAAGTCGGTCAGCACCAGGTCCGGCTCCAGCCCGAGCGCTCCCAGGGCCTGGGCCATGGCCAGACGGGTGGCCTGCAGGATGTTGATCCGATCGATCGTGAGATGATCCACCACCGCGACGCCCACTCCCAGTGCCCTCGCCTGAATGATCTCGAACAGCCGCTCCCGCTCCGGGGCCGCCAGGCGCTTCGAATCGTCCACTCCCGAGATCCGGTCGCCCGGCGCCAGGACCACCGCCGCCGCCACCACCGGCCCCGCGAGCGGCCCGCGGCCCGCCTCGTCGACGCCGGCGAGACGGCTCACCCCCCGCCGCCAGGCGGCACGCTCGAAGCGGTACGGCGCTCCCGGCGCCACGGTCCGGTCTTAGCTCGACGGCTCGCCCGACGCGGGGACCACCGCGACCCGCTTCTCCTTGAGGCGCGCCGCCTTGCCGACCAGGTCGCGGAGGTAGTAGAGCTTCGACCGCCGCACCGTGGCCCGCTTCATCACCTGGATCTTGTCGATCCGCGGCGAGTGCACCGGGAACGTGCGCTCCACCCCGACCCCGTAGGAGATGCGCCGGACCGTGAACGAGGCCCCGGTGCCGCCCCCACGCTTGCGGATGACCACGCCCTCGAACGCCTGCAGCCGCTCCTTCTCGCCCTCGACGACCTTGACCATCACCTTGACGGTGTCCCCGGGCTTGAAGCCGCCCCGGTCCTTCTTGAGGTCCCCCGCCTCGACGATTCGGATCGCTTCCATGATCTGACGCTCCTCGCTTGCTGAAGTTAGTCCAGGAAATCGGCCGGGCGCCGGCCCTGCCGGAAACCGTCCGTCCACTTCTGCTCTTCCGGCGTGAGATCCGCCGTCTCCAGGAGATCGGGCCGCCGCCGCCACGTGCGCCAGAGGGACATGAGCTGCCGCCACCGCGCGATCCGGCCGTGATCGCCGGAGCGCAGCACCTCGGGCACGCCGACGCCGCGGAACATCTCGGGCCGGGTGTACTGCGGATGCTCGAGCAGGCCCCGCGCGAACGAGTCGCGCGCGGGCGCGTCCTCGTCGCCGAGCACTCCCGGCAGCAGGCGCACGATCGCGTCGGTCACCACCAGGGCCGCCGGCTCGCCCCCGCTCAGCACGTAGTCGCCGATGGAGAGCTCCTCGTCCGCCACCGTCTCGCTGACCCGCTCGTCCACGCCCTCGTAGCGGCCGCAGAGCAGGATCAGCCGTGGCCGCCGGGCGAGCTCGCGGGCCACGTCCTGGCCGAAGCGCCGGCCGGCCGGCCCCAGCAGGATCACCCGCGCCTCCGTCCCGTCGGCCCGCAACGCGTCCACCGCGGCCGCGATCGGCTCGGGCTTGAGGATCATGCCGCCCCCGCCGCCGAACGGCGGCTCGTCGGTCACCCGGTGCCGGCCCGTCGCGTGCTCCCGCAGGTCGTGGACGCGCACGTCCACGAGGCCGCGGGCGCGGGCCCGACCCAGGATCGACTGGGTGAGCGGCGCCTCCAGCATGGCCGGGAAGAGGGTGACGATGTCGATCCTCACAGCTCGAGCAGCCCTTCCGGCGGGTCGATGACGATGCGCCGATCCGCCACGCTGACCTCCACCACGATGGACGGCACCGCCGGGATCAACCGCTGGCGGTGCTCCTCGTCCTCGACCACCCACAGGTCCTGCGCCCCGCTCTCCACCCGGACGAACCGGCCCACCGGCCGGCCCTCGCGCGTCTCGACCACCGCGCCCTCCATCTGCCAGGGATAGAACTGCCCCTCGGGCAGGGGCAGCACCTCGTCGCGCCCCACCGCCAGGAGCCGGCCCTGGAAGCGCCGGGCCGCCTCCGGCGAGTCGACCCCGTCCATGCGCACGAAGGCCGTCTCGCCCTCGAAGCGGCACGAGGCGATCCGGCAGTCCTCGCGCTGGTCGGCGCGGGGCTCCCAGAGCACGCACCGGTCGAGCCGCTCGAAGCGCTCGCGCGGCCGATCGGTGAGCGGGCGCACCTTGAGCTCGCCGCGCAGCCCGAAGGGCCGCAGCACCTCGCCGACCGCGACGAGAGGAGCCTCCGTCATCGATCGCCTACGCCTTGGCGGCGGCTCCCGCGGCCCGCGCCAGCAGGTTCTTCACGGTGTTGCTGGGCTGTGCGCCCTTCTTGATCCACTCCTTCGCCCGCTCCACCTCGATCTTCACGGTGGGCGGATTCGTGAGCGGGTTGTAGTGCCCGAGCACCTCGATGAACTTGCCGTCGCGCGCCGCGCGCGAGTCGGCCACCACCACGCGGTACGCCGGCTTCCGCGTCGTCCCCGTCCGTCTCAGCCTGATGTGAACCGCCACTGGTCACCTCTCTCTGGGTTGTCCTGCGTCTCGGTTGCCGACCGGGGCTCAGCGCGGCAGGAAGGGCAGGGCGCCCTTGAGCTTGCCCATGCGCCCTTCCATCTGCTTGAGCCCCTTCATCATCTTCTTGAGCTGGGCGTACTGCTTGAGCAGCCGGTTCACGTCCGACACGCTCGTCCCGCTCCCTCGCGCGATCCGGGCGCGGCGACTGCCGTTGATCACCGCCGGCTCCCGCCGCTCGAGCGGGGTCATGGAGGCGATGATGGCCTCGTACCGGTGCAGCTCCTTCTCCTCGCCCCCCATCTCCTTGGGCAGGCCCTTCGCCCCCTTGAAGAAGGGCACCATGTCCATGAGCTGGCCGAGCGGCCCCATGGAGCGTAGCTGCTTGAGCTGCGCCGCGAAGTCCTCGAGCGTGAAGGCGTCGTCGCGGATCTTCTGCGCGAGCGCCTCCGCCTGCTCGGCGTCCACCGAGGCCTGCGCCTTCTCCACGAGCGAGAGCACGTCGCCCATGCCGAGGATGCGCTGGGCCAGCCGATCCGGGTGGAACGGCTCCAGCGCGTCGGTCTTCTCGCCGACGCCCACGAATGCGATCGGGCGCCCGGTCACCTCCCGCACCGAGAGGGCCGCGCCCCCCCGCGCGTCGCCGTCCATCTTGGTCAGGATCACCGCGTCGATGCCGATGGCCGCGTTGAACTTCTCGGCGACCGTGACCGCGTCCTGGCCGGTCATGGCGTCCACCACCAGCAGCACGTGGTGCGGTCCCACCGATTTCTTGATCGCGCGCAGCTCCTCCAGCATCTCCTCGTCGATGTGCAGCCGGCCCGCGGTGTCGAGGATGAGCGGCGAGAGACCGCGCCGGGCCGCCTCGTCGCGCGCCGCCGAGCAGATGTCAACCGGGCGCCGGTCCGCTTCGCCGACCACCGGCACCCCGAGCTGTGTCCCCAGGGTCTTGAGCTGATCGATCGCAGCCGGCCGGTACACGTCCGCCGCGGCCAGGAGGGGATGCTGGCCCTGCTTCTGGAAGTGCCGGGCCAGCTTCGCCGCGCTCGTCGTCTTGCCGGAGCCCTGCAGACCCACCAGCATCACCACGGTCGGCGGGTGCGGCGCCATCGCCAGGCGGTGGCCGGAGCCGCCGAGCAGCTCCACCAGCTCGTCCCGCACCACCTTCACCACCTGCTGGCCCGGGGTGAGCGACTGCAGCACGTCCTGGCCCACCGCTTTCACCCGGACGCGCTCGACGAAGGCCTTCACGACCTTGAAGTTGACGTCGGCCTCCAGCAGGGCCACGCGAACCTCGCGTAGCGCCTCCTGGATGTTCTCCTCCGTCAGCCGGCCGAAGCCACGGAGCCGGTCGAGGATGCCGGTGAGACGACTGGTCAGGCTGTCGAGCATTGCGTTACCACCTGGGAAGCTGCGTCTGGAAACGCTAAAGAGTACTGACGGGGGACGGAAAAGTCAAGCGCTTTTCGCTACTTCCGAAGCACTCCTCAGCGAGGCCAGCGCGGCCCCGGGGTCCGTGGCGCCGAAGATCGCCGACCCGGCCACCAGCACGGTGGCCCCGGCCCGGGCCAGGGGCCCGGCGTTGTCCACCTTCACCCCGCCGTCCACCGAGACCAGGACGTCGCGGGAGCCCAGCAGGGACCGGAGCCGGCGGATCTTCTCGTAGGCGGTCGGGATGAAGGACTGGCCGCCGAAGCCGGGGTTCACCGACATCACCAGGACCAGATCGAGGTCGTCCAGCACGTACTGGAGCACCTCGGGAGGCGTGGACGGGTTGAGCGCCACCCCGGACCTGGCCCCCGCCTCCCGGATCAGGGTCAGCGCCCGCTCCAGGTGAGGGCAGGCCTCGACGTGGACGGTCACGAAGTCCGCGCCCGCCTTGACGTACGTCTCGACCCACCGCTCCGGCTCCTCGATCATCAGGTGGACGTCCAGGGGCAGCCGCGTGCGCTTCCGGATCGACTCGATGACCGGCGGGCCGATGGTCAGGTTGGGCACGAAGTGGCCGTCCATGACGTCGACGTGGAGCTGGTCCGCCCCGGCCGCCTCCACCCGGGCGATCGCCTCCCCCAGCGCGGTGAAGTCGGCGGACAGGATGCTCGGGGCGATCCTCATGCTGCGACCTTACCCGAAAGCGGCGGGGCCCGCAAAGGACCCCGCGCGCGGGAGGGTCAGGGCCGGGCGGCCCGGGCCAGGCGGACCGCGGTGAAGCCGTCGGTGCCGTGCACGTGGGGCAGACAGCGGATGAACCCGTCCGGGTTCGGGGCCACCGGGAAGTCCGACGGCGGGTCCACCGTCCAGTCCGGGTGGCCGTCGAGGAAGCCGCGCACGATCAGGTCGTTCTCCTCCGGCTCGAGCGAGCAGGTGGCGTAGACCAGCCGCCCTCCCGGCCGGGCCAGGGCGGCCGCCGCGGCCAGGATGCCCCGCTGCTTCTCGGCGAGACGGCCGAGATCCGACTCGTCGCGGTTCCACTTCACGTCCGGGTTGCGACGGAGCACGCCCAGGTTCGAGCAGGGCGCGTCCACCAGCACCCGATCGCACCGGCCCTTCCAGCGTCCGGCCACCGCGGCCACGCCGCCGGCGTGGGCCTCGATGATGTCGACCCCGAGCCGCGCCGCGGCCTGGGTCAGCAGCCGCAGCCGCGCCGCATTCGGATCCATGGCGACGATGCGGCCCCGGTTGTCCATCAGCTGGGCGAGGTGGGTGGCCTTGGTGCCGGGCGCCGCGCACGTGTCCGCGACCAGCTCGCCGGGGCTCGGGTCGAGCAGGCGCGCGATCAGCATCGAGGCCTCGTCCTGGATGGCGCACCAGCCCGCCGCGAAGGCGGCCCAGCGGCCGACGGCGCCGCGTCGCACCGTGAGGCCCTCGGGGGCCAGCGGCGTGGGATCGGTCTCGGCCAGCTCCTCGTCGCGGAGGCGGGTCGCGAGATCCTCGCGCGTGATGCGCAGCGTGTTCGTCCGGATCGTCACCGGCGGCCGCTCGTCGAGGGCGGCCATCAGCCGCTCCGCCTCCTCCATCCCGTAGCGGGCGATCCAGCGTGCGGCGATCCAGTCGGGAAACGACCAGCGCACGCCGGCCGCCTCGACCGGATGCGCGGGCAGGCGCGGCGGGCCCGGGGCGCGCGTGAACGAGCGCAGCACCGCGTTGACGAACTCGGCCGGCCCCGGCACGCGCGACTTGAGCCGGGCCACGCTCACCGCCTCGTCCACCGCCGCCCACCGCGGCACCCGGTCGAGGAAGATGAGCTGGTAGGCGGTGAGCCGCAGGAGCGCGCGCACCCAGGGGTCGAGCTTCGCGAGCGGGCGGTTGAGGTGCGGCGTGAGCCGCCAGTCCAGGTGGCGACGCCACCTCAGCGTGCCGAACACGATCTCGGTGCAGAGCGCGGCGTCGCGCGGCTCCAGACGGGCGCGCTCGAGCGCGTGCTCGAGCGCGATATCGGCGAAGGCGCGGTCGCGCTCCACCCGCACCAGGATGTGCAGCGCCTCGTAGCGCGCCTGCGAGACCGGACCCGCCCGGAGCACCGGGCTCACGGGGTCGGCTCGGTCACGCGCGCCCCGGGCTCGAGGCGCGCGCCGTGGAGGAAGTCGGCCCAGGGCATGGCCTTGCGGTTCTCCGGCTGGACCTCCTGCGGGAGGAGAATGCCGGAGCCGGTGGCGATGCCGAGCTCGCCCGCGCGGTCGGGCCGCGCACCTCCGGGCCCCTCACCTTTGAACCCCTCACCTTTGAACCCCTCACCCTGCCCTCTCCCCGGAGGGGAGAGGGGGAGGAGGGTGCCTGGGGGCGCGGTCGTGGAGCCGGGTAGGGCGTGGGCGCGCCAGATCAGGAGGCGGCCCACCGGGGTCAGGAGGGCGGCGCCCGGCCACGGGTTGCAGCCGCGGATCCGGTTGACCAGGTCTCGCGCCGGGTCGGCCGGCCGGAGCCAGCCGTCCTCCTTCCTGAGGCGCGGGGCCATGGTGGCCTGTGCGCCGTCCTGCGGGATGCGAGGCAGCGTGTCGATCCCTTCCAGGGTCTGCAGCAGGAGCCGCGCGCCGATGCCGGCCAGGCGCTCCGACAGCTCGCCCGCCGTCTCCTCCGGCCCGATCGCGGTCGTCTCGCGCAGGAGCATGTCGCCGGTGTCCATCCCGGGGTCCATCTGGAAGGTGGTGATCCCGGTCTCGGTCTCGCCGCGGATGATGGCCCACGCGATGGGCGCCGCCCCGCGGTAGCGCGGCAGGACCGAGGCGTGGACGTTGATCGAGCCGCGGGTCGGCACGTCGAGCACGGCCTTCGGCAGGATCTGGCCGAAGGCGGCCACCACCGCCACGTCGGCCCGGTACTCCGCGAGGCGCTCGGGCCAGCCCGGATCGCGCAGGCGTGGCGGCTGGAGCACCGGCACCCCGGCCTCGAGGGCGCGCCGTTTCACGGGCGAGGCGGTGAGCGGGCGGCCGCGTCCCGCCGGCCGGTCGGGCTGGGTGATCACGGCCACGACGTGGTGATGGGCGAGCAGGCCCTCGAGGGTCGGCAGGGCGAAGGCGGGGGTGCCGTAGAACAGGACGCGCAGCCCCGGCCCGCTAGAGCGCGAAGGCGTGGTGCGCGGTCTCCTTGGGGAAGCCTTCCTTCTGGATCTTCTTCTTGATGCGGTCCCG
>DATFAJ010000423.1:0-3664 GCA_035254745.1 Candidatus Methylomirabilota bacterium
CTGCTGCTCGAAGGCGATCGAGGCCGACAGGGCCAGCGGGCGCTCCCGGGCGTAGCGCCCCGCCACGTAGCCCCCCAGGATCATCACCCCCTTGGAGTGGATGGGCCCTCCCAGCTTGGCCTCGCGCTCGATGTCGACCACCCCCGGCTCGCCCGCGTAGGTCCGCGCGGTGATGCGCGAGGGACGGCCGAAGGCGTGGTCGCCCAGGGCCAGCACCGAGATGCCGTTGACCTGTCCCACCGCGCGCCCGTCGGTGTCGATGAGCAGGGTGCCCTCGGTGATGATCCGGCGCGTGCGCTCCTCCAGGAGGTTCGCGCGGTAGGTCTTCTGGTCGATCGAGTGATCCACGTCGTCGGCCGCGACGAGCGAGTGGCCGCGCTGGCCGGCCCAGAAGGACGACTCGCGAACCAGGTCCAGCACGTCACCCAGCCGCGACGTGAGACGCCGCTGATCGCCGATGAGCCGGCTGCAGTGCTCGATGAGCCGGGCGACCCCGTCCGGGGCGAAGGGAAGCAGCCCGTTATCCCGACACACATTGCCGACGAACCGCGCGTAGAGCAGCTCGAACTCCGGCGTGCGCGGCAGCGAGTCGTCGAAGTCGACCTTCACCTTGAACAGCTCGTGGAAGTCCTCGTCGAGCGCCGACAGCAGGTAGTAGAGGATCGGGCTGCCGATCAGCACCACCTTGAGCGAGAGCGGAATCGGCTGGGGCGCGAGCCCGGCGCTGCTGGCCAGCCGCCACTCCTCCAGCGGATCCTCGATCCGGATCGACCGCGTCTTGAGCGCCTTCTTGAGCGCGTCCCAGACCAGCGGGTTGCGGAGCACGTCGAGAGCGTCGAGGACCAGGTAGCCCCCGTTCGCGCGGTGCAGCGCCCCCGCCCGGATCAGGCTGAAGTCCGTGACCAGCGTGCCGAAGTGCACGCGGTGCTCGGTGCGCCCCATCAGGTTGCCGTAGGTCGGGTTCGGCTCGACCACGACCGGGGCGCCGGTGAGGCCCTGGCGGTCCACCAGGACGTTGACCTCGTAGCGGTCCAGGAACCGGCCCGGCGTCGGCATGAAGGGCAACATCGGCTGGGTCTCGGCGGGACTGCGGAGCTCCTCCGCGTGGGACACCAGGTCCTGCTCCACCTCGGCCAGGTAGCGCTCGACGTCGGGCAGCCCGGCGAACTCCTCCCGGAGCTCCTGGAACAGCGGCCGCACCGCCGCCGCCGCCACGTCGTGGACCAGCCGCTCGTGCGCGTCGCGCGCCTCCCGCTCGAGCTGCCGGATCCGCCGCAGGGACGCCTCCATCTGCTGCTCGACGACCGCGCCCGCGCGCTGCATCTCCTCCTTCGTCGACTCGGGCAGCGCGGCGTAATCGGAGGGGCTCAGTGGCCCGCCGTGGGGCGCGGGGGCCAGGGCCATCCCCGCCGGGGTGCGGAGCACCGCGAAGCGCTGGGCCCGGGCGACCTCCTCCAGCTGCGCCATCTCCTCCCGCTGGCGCCGGCCCAGGTCCTCGAGGATGCGGGCCTTCTGCTGCTCGAACTCGTCGCTCTCGAAGGCCCGCGGTAGCCGCGTCCGGCACTCCTCGGCGAGCCGCCGCATCTGCTCGCGGAGCCCGCGCCCCCGTCCGGCCGGGATCTCGAGCGCGGTGGGTCGGTAGGGATCCGTGAAGTTGTGGACGTAGCAGTAGTCGGGCGGCACCGGCTCGCCCTCGGCGGCCCGGGCCAGCACGCGCTTCATCGACGAGGTCTTGCCGGTCCGCGCGGGCCCGAGGACGAAGAGGTTGTAGCCGGCGTGACGCATGCCGACGCCGAACGCGGTGGCGGTCGCCGCCCGCTCCTGCCCGATCAGCCCGTCCACCGGCGGCAGCTCGACGGTGGACCGGAACGGGAGCGTGGCGGGATCGCAGACCGCGCGCAGCTCGGAAGGAGTCAGCCGACGGGTCATGGCCGGTGGCCTACCACTCCCGGGTCCTCACCGGCTCGACCAGGGCCCGGTACGATCGGACCGCCGCGGCGTGGGCGAGCGGGTTGCCGGCCAGGAAGGGGACGGCGCCGCCCCGATAGGAGACGACGTCGAACGGGAAGAGCGGGTCGCCCGCGGGGGACGTGATGCGGCCGCCGGCCTCGAGAAGGATCGTCGCCCCCGCGGCCAGGTCCCAGAGCGTGGCCTTGTGGTCCAGGATCAGATCGATCGCCCCGAGCGCGGCAAAGGCCAGGTGGAGCGCAACCGAGCCGAAGCTACGGAGCTTGTACTCGCGCAGCCACTGCGAGACGAGCGGCTCGAGGTCGGACTCCAGCGGGACTCGCACGCTCACGTTGGAGGCGGAGCCCAGCGCCCGCGACGTGAGCTCGAGCCGGCGCCCGGCCGAGAACGCGCCATGCCCTCGAAGCCCGCAGCACCGGAACCCGGTATTCGGGTCGTGGATGACCCCCGCGTACGGCTCGCCGTGACGGAAGACGCCCAGCGACACCGCAAAGCAGGGAATGCCGAGCGCATAGTTGTTGGTCCCGTCCAGAGGGTCGATGACCCACGTGAACTCGCAGTCCGCGATGCCTCGCGGCTCGTCCTCTTCGGCCACGATGGCGTCGGCGGGAAAGCGGCTCCGGATCGCCGAGACGATCTCCGCCTGTATCCGGAGATCCATCTCGGTCACCCGGTCGCCGGGTCCCTTCCACCGCACCGCCGTCTCCCACTGTCCGGCGACCGCCCGACGCCCGGCGTCCTCGGCGAGCATCAGGGCGAGAGACACGCGCGGGTCCCCGGCGATATCGGCCGGGAGGCGGTCCAGGACGGTGCTCACAGCGGGTAGCGAAGCTCGGCCGCGACCCCGCCCGCCGCGGCCAGCGGCTGGTGGACCTCGATGGTCTCCACGGTTCCCCCCGCCGCGACGACCCGATCGGCCATCGCCTCTCCCAGCTCCAGCGTCTCCGCCTCTCCGCCGCAGGCCGGGCAGGTCCAGGCGAAGCTGCCCTGGAGCGTCCCGCAGCCGCCGCAACGCCGGCCCGGCGCGCTCCACCCCTTGAGGAGATAGAGCCGGTGAACCGCGCCGCGATTGACGGCCTCGAGCGTGGCGTCGAGCCCGGCGGCCGCCTTGCCGTGCTTGGCCGCCGCGGTCAGGACGCCGTCGACGCCCTCGGCCTCGCGCTGCCCTTCCACGTGCGGGAGGTACTCGGCCGCCCGCGCGACGATGCGCCCCATTCCCTCGTGCTGGGCTCCGGCCACGATCCCCACGATGAAGGCGGCGAGGCGGGGAGGGAGCTCCTGCCGGAACACCGCCACGTTACGCGGCTCGCCGGCGAGCACGATCCGCCGCACGCCGTCGCCGTCCGCCAGCGCGGTGAGGGCCTCCACCACCGCCTCGAAATGCCGCGCGCGGTGGTCCTGGATGTGGCGGCGGTACCGTGATTGCGCCAGCTGCGCCCAGCCGCCCCGGCTGTGGTGGCCCGGCACGTCGGACCGGAGCGCCACCTCCTCGCCCGGGCCGGCCGCGGTGAGCGTGACCAGCCGCGCGCTCTCGGTGTCGATGAACACGACCAGCGTAGTCGGCGCGCTCGCGTCGAGCTCCATGAGCGGGCGCAGGAGCGGAGTCTCGCCCACCGCGAAGACGTTCTCGAACGGGATCCGGCTCGGCAGCATCTCGCGGAGCCCCAGCGCCTCGCACGCGAAGAGGGCCACGCCG
>DATFAJ010000424.1:0-7299 GCA_035254745.1 Candidatus Methylomirabilota bacterium
GAGGATCCCGCTCTCAAGGGTGAAGCCCGGGCCGCGGAGCGCCATCGCGTGCTCAGACAGATCGCCGACGAGATCTTCGACTTCGACGAGATGGCGCGCCGGGCCATGGCGCAGCACTGGCGGTCGCTCACCGAGGCCCAGCGCAAGGAGTTCGTCGGGCTCTTCAGCGATCTGCTGGAGCACGCCTACACGTCGAAGATCGAGCTCTACGGTGGGGAGCGGATCCAGTACCCCGCCGAGCGGATCGAGGGCGACTTCGCCACCGTCTCCACCCGGCTCATCACGAAGAAAGGCACCGAGGTGCCGATGGACTACCGGATGCTCAGGCAGGGAGAGCGGTGGCGGATCTACGACGTCAGCATCGAGGGTGTCAGCCTCGTCGCCAACTTTCGTGCGCAGTTCAACAGCGTCATCCGCACCTCCTCTTACGACGAGCTCCTCAGGAGGCTGCGGAGCCGGGGCGAGGAGGTCCGGCCCTAGGTCACCCGCCGACCGGGACCGGTGGGCTCCCGGAGGATCAGGCGGAATGCGACCAGGTGCGGACCCGTCCGACGTCCACGTGGACGAAGTCCGAGTCCGGGTAGTAGCCGACCCCACCCGCGCGGAGCTCCAAGGCGGTGTCGCGGACGGCGCGAAGCGGACGCCCCGGGACCCGGATGTCGATGGCCATGCCCACCACGTGCAGGCTGGTGGGTGAGACGCCGCTCGTGGTCGACACGAGCGTCGCATTCGTCGCGGGCGACCGGTACCCGGAGATGACCTCGAAGGGCTCGCGGGTGTCGAGCCGTCCGTGGAGCTCGTCCAGCACCCCGAGCAGGCGCCGGTCGATCGGGTGCACGGCGTTGGTGCGATGGTCCCGCAGCAGGCGGTCGATCTGGCTCAGCCCCTCGCCCAGGTATCGTCCCGCCGCCCAGTAGGTCGCCCGCACGAACTCGCCGGTGTGCAGGCTGCGCAGCGCGAGGACCCGCGGCTCCGCCGCCGCGGCGATGCCCCGGGTCGGCACGAGCAGGGCGGCCATGCCCGCGACGCCGAGCCGCACGAACCGACGCCTCGCCCGGCTCCTGTCACTCATCTCGCCCATCCCGATCCCCCTCCGGCCAGCGCGGCGGCGAGCCGCCGGTCGCGTCCGTAGACGTCCTCCCGGAACTGCACCGACCCGTCCGCCTCCACGAATGCCGTCCAGTACAGTATGTACACAGGTAGCGGCCGGGTGAGGGGAATTCGCTGGGTCTCGCCGGCGTCCAGGGCATCGGCCAGCCGCTGCCGGGTCCACCCCTGCCCCTCGTCCTCCAGCACGTGGACGGCCAGGTCGGCGGCCCGCTCCACCCGGATGCATCCGTGGCTGGCGGTTCTCACCGGCCGCGCGAACAGCGCCCGGGTCGGCGTGTCGTGCAGGTAGACGTCGAACCGGTTCGGGATGTCGAGCTTGATCCGGCCCAGCGGGTTGTCGGGCCCGGGCTGCTGCTGCAGCCGGAACGGGAATCGATCCGCGGGGATCGCGGCCCAGTCGATCGCGAGGCCGAACGGGTCGCTCTCGCGCCGCTCCAGCACCACGATGTCGTTCTCGGCCAGGTAGCGGCGGTTCTCGCGGAGCCGGGGCAGGATCTCCTCGACCGCGATGGAGGTCGGTACGTTCCAGCGCGGGTGGAGCACGACCGCGTCCACCCACGCCTGCACCACCGGCGTGGGATGCCGAGGGTCGCCGACCACGACCCGCGAGGCCAGCACCGGGCGACCGTCCACGAGGACGTGGAGACGCGCGTCGGCCGCGTTGACGACGACGTGGTGACGCCCGAGCTCCCGCGGCAGCCATCGCCACCGCTCCAGGTTCACGACGATCTGCTGGATGCGGTCGGTCACGGAGACGTTCAGGGCCTGCACGGTCGCGGGGCCGACGATCCCGTCGACGGCGAGCCCGTGGCGGGCCTGGAAGCGGCGCACGGCCTCGACGAGCAGGTCGTCGTAGCGGACGTCGGCCCGCCGGGAGACCAGCTCGTCCTCGGCCGCGAGACGCGCCCGCAGCGCGGTGACCCGGGCCTCCTCGTCCCCCGGCTTGAGGAAGGTCCCGGGCGGCACCGGCGGCCACCCGCCGCGGGCCGCGAGCGCGCGGTAGCGGCCGAGCGCGGCCACGAGCGCGCGGTAGTCCGACGCGGGGGGCGGCAGCGACGCCAGCATCGCCGCGAAGCTCGCCGGCTCGCGCAGCGCCTGGGTCAGGGTCGAGACCGCGTCGAAGCGCGGCGTGACGATCGCCCAGTCCGGCTCGGTGTAGCCGGGGGTCCGCCGGCCGGCGCGGATCTCGGTCGCGTAGCCCACGAACGCGTCGGTCAGCAACAGCTCGATCTCGGCCGCGTCGCGTGCGCTCCCGCCCGACCGGCGCGCCCGGATCGCCGCGAGGTGATAGCGCGCCCGGTCGAGTCCATGGCTCTCCGCGCCCGCCAGCGCCTCGAGGAGCAGCGCGGCGCGCTCGCGCCCGCCGTCGCCCGCGCCCCACGCGGGCGCGAAGTCGCGGGTCCGGTAGAAGCGCCCGAGCGCTCGCGCATCGAGCGTGCTCCCGGCGATACGCAGGCCGTCCGGGCTCGCCAGGAGACGGCGGAGGTCGCTCCGGCTCACCGCTCCGGCGACCGGCTCGGCCCCGAGCGCCGCGCTCGTGATGCCGAGCAGCCCGATCGCGACGACTACGACCCCACCGGCGCGCGCCCAGGCGGCGATCCGCCCGGCGGTGGGCGTCATCGCACGCCGGCCCGGCCGGCGGTGCAGCGGGCCAGGAACGCGTCGACGAGGGACCCGAGCGTGGGCTCCCCGGCGTCTGCGAACTCGTACCGCGCGCGCACCACCGGCTTCTCGAGCGCGAGCAGCGCGGCCAGGTCGAGCGGGGTGGCCGCCACCACGACGTCCGCGGCGGCCCGGTTGATCGTCTCGCGCAGCCCTCGCAGCTGATCGGCGTCGTAGCCGACGGCGGGCAGCACCGCGCCGATGTGCGGATACCGGGCGTAGATCTCCCGCACCCCCGGCGTCGCGGAGTCGCGCGGGTCGACGATGACCGCGGCGCCGCCCCTCATGGCCGCGACGTAGCCCGCGCCGTAGGACATCCCGCCGTGGGTGAGGGTGGGCCCGTCCTCCACCACCAGGACCCGCCGGCCCCGGACCGCCCCGGGGTCGTCCAGCCGGACCGGCGAGGCCGCCTTCACGAGGACGGCACGCGGATTCAGCCCTCGCACCTCGTCGACCACCGCCTGCACGTTGCCGGCCGGCGCGGCGTCCACCTTGTTGACCACGACCACGTCCGCCATGCGCAGCACCGCCTCGCCGGGATGGTAGCCATTCGCCTGGCCGGGCCGGAGCGCGTCGGTCATCACGATGTGGAGATCCGGCTTCACGAGGGGGAAGTCGTTGTTGCCGCCGTCCCACACGATCAGGTCGGCCTCCTGCTCGGCCTGCCGGACGATCGCGGCGTAGTCCACACCCGCGAACACGACGTGCCCGGCGGCCAGGTGCGGCTCGTACTCCTCGCGCTCCTCCGCGGTGCAGCGCGCCGCGTCCAGGTCGGCCCGGCGTGCGAACCGCTGCACGCGCTGCGCCTCGAGATCACCGTACGGCATCGGGTGCCGCAGCACCGCGACGCGGTGGCCCCCCTCCCGGAGTCGCCGGCCGAGCCACCGGGCGGTCTGCGACTTGCCGCAGCCGGTCCGGATGGCCGAGATCGCGATGACCGGAACCCGCGCCGGCACCATGGTGCGCTCCGGGCCCAGCAGCGCGAAGTCCGCGCCCGCGGCCAGCGCCCGCGAGGCCAGGTGCATCACGGTGGCGTGCGAGACGTCGCTGTACGCGAACACGACGCCGTCCACCCGCTCGCGCCGGCAGATCGCCTCGAGGTCGGCCTCATCCTCGATCGGGATGCCGTACGGGTAGCCCGGGCCGGCCAGCGCGGCCGGATAGCGGCGATCACTGAGCCGCGGGATCTGGGCCTGGGTGAACGCCACGACGTGGACGCCCGGGTCGTCGCGATAGACCACATTGAAGTTGTGGAAGTCGCGACCCGCCGCCCCCAGGATCACGAGGCGCGTGGACATGGCTCACCAGAGCAGGAGATCGCTCTCGGCCTCGGCGCCGTGCAGCTGCCTGAACGCGGCCAGCACGTCGCGCTCGGTCAGGATGCCCACCAGCCGCGCGTCCGCCACCACCGGCAGGCTGCCGATTCGCCGCTGGAACATCGTGAGCGCCGCCTGGGCCACGGGAGTGTCCGCGGTCGTCGTCACGACCGACCAGGTCATCACGTCCCGCACCCGCGGCGCCTTCGCGCGATGGGGCGGGCAGCCGGTGTGCTCGCCCAGCATCGGCACGAAGGCCGCGTGCCGCAGGTCGCGATCCGTCAGCATCCCGAGCACGTGCTCGGCCTCGTCGACGACGGGGAGGTGTCGGATCCCCAGGGTCCGCATCAGCTCGGCGGCCTGCTTCACCGGGGTGTCGAGATGGACCACCGTCGGGTGCTTCGTCATCACGTCGCTGACCTTCATGGCGTCACGCGTGCGCTTTCTCGGGCAGGGGCTCGGGGTTCAGGATGGCCCGCAGCTCCTTGCCCATCCTGAAGAACGGGGCCTTGCGGGCCGGAACCTCGACGAGCGCGCCGGTCTTCGGGTTCAACCCGGTGCGGGGGCGACGCTGGCGAACCCCGAAGGTGCCCAGCCCCCGCAGCTCCACGTGCTCACCCTTGACCAGCGCCTGGACGATCCGCTCGAACACCGCGGTGACGATGGTCTCGCTCTCCTCGTGCGTGAGGCCGGCAACGCGCGCCACTTCCTCGATCAGGTCGCTCTTGTTCATGGTCACCCCCTCGGGTTCTAGGGACTGCAACTGCGCTGCCATGCCGAGCCCGGCCGAAACGCCTGCGATCCTGGATGCTTACGCGGAAGTGAGCTCGGGCACCAATGGGGCGGGGCTTCCCCAGCTGGGGCGGGCGGTCCCCTTGGACCGGTCAGCCGAGCCGGGTCAGCTCGTCTCGCGGAGACCACTCGAAGCGCACGCGCCTGCCGTTCCGGTACGCGTCGACGCCGTGGCCCGCCTTCACGGCACCGATGACCGCGGCGGGGATTCGCTGGCGACGGAAGGACGCGAGCAATCGCCCGGCCCGGGGCTCGGGTATGGTCAGCAGCAGCGCGCCGGATGCGATCAGGCCGAGCGGACGGAGCCCGAAGCGGGCGCACAGGCGAGCCGTGTAGGGATGCACGGGCACGCGATCGAGCTCGGCGACGAGGCGCCGGCCCGAGGCGGTGGCGAGCTCGAAGAGCGCCGCGGCGACTCCGCCTTCGGTCGGGTCGTGCATCGCGGTCGCCCCGGCGCGCGCGGCCAGCCGGGCCTCGTCGACCACCGAGATGCCGGGCCGATGATGGAAGCGCGCGGCTCGCCGTTGCGCGGGGCCGCCCAGCGTGGCTCGGGTCTCGCCGGCGAATCGCCGCGCGATGATCGAGGTCCCCTCGATGCCGGCGACCTTGGTCATGATGACGAGGTCTCCGACCCGGGCGCCGGCCGCGGTCACCAGGCCGTCCCGCCGAACCAGGCCCTGCATGTCCCCGGCGACGATAGGCTGCGTCACCACCGGGGAGATCTCGGTATGTCCGCCGGTGACGGCGATGCCGAGCCCACGGGCGCTCCGATCGATGTCCCGGAAGATCCGCTCGACCGTCGCGGGGGTCGTGCGGGGCGGCACGATGATCGTGGACTGGAACCAGGCCGGGCGGGCTCCCATCACGGCCACGTCGTTGGCGTTGACGTGAACCGCGTACCATCCGACCTCCTCCGCGGTGAACGTGACCGGGTCGCTCTTGAGGATCAGGTACTGCGCGCCGAGGTCGATGACCGCGGCATCGAGCCCGAAGGCCGGACCCAGGACCACGCGGCGGTCAGGGGCTCCGCGAAAGCGGAGCAGCCGTCGCAGCACGGCGGGCGGCAGCTTACCGGGGAGCAGGGCCATGGGGCCGCGGGGGCATGCCGCTTGCACGACAAGATCGCTCATGGAGCATCCGGAGACCAGCGTCGAGCCGGGTCGGTCCGTGACCGTCTTCTTGTGCGGCGACGTCATGACCGGGAGGGGGGTCGACCAGGTGCTCCCTCATCCGTGCGACCCCCGCATCCACGAGCCGTTCGTCGACGACGCGCGCGAGTACGTGCGGCTGGCCGAGACGGCGAGCGGCCCGGTGCCGCGCCCGGTGGAGTTTCCCTACATCTGGGGCGACGCGCTCGACGAGCTCGCCCGCCTGGCGCCGGATGCCCGCATCGTCAACCTGGAGACCAGCATCACCGGGAGTGGCGATCGCTGGCCGGGCAAGGAGGTCCACTATCGGATGCACCCGGACAACGTCGGCTGCTTGACCAGCGCCGGGATCGACGTGTGCGCGCTCGCGAACAACCACGTGCTCGATTTCGGGCACGCGGGGCTCCGGGAAACGCTGGGTACTCTCACGCGGGCTCGGATCAAGGTCGCGGGAGCGGGTCTGAGCCTGGCCGAAGCCCGCGAGCCGGCTCTGGTGGACATCGCCGGGACCGGCCGGCTCGTCGTCTTCGCGTTCGGAGACGAGACGAGCGGCATCCCCGCGAGCTGGGCCGCGACCGATGACCGCCCGGGTATCGACTTCGTGCCCGACCTGTCCGAGGCGACCGCGCGCGCCATCCTGGAGCGGCTCCGGCGCGTGAAGCGATCGCGGGACATCGTCGTGGCGTCCATCCACTGGGGAAGCAACTGGGGCTACGAGGTCCCGCAGACGCAGCGGCGCTTCGCGCACTGGCTGCTCGATGGAGGCGTCGACATCGTGCACGGGCATTCCTCCCACCACGTCCGGCCGATCGAGATCTATCGGGACAAGCTCATCCTCTACGGCTGCGGGGACTTCCTCGACGACTACGAGGGCATCGCGGGCTACGAGGAGTTCCGCGACGATCTGACCGCGATGTACTTCCCCACGGTCGAGCTCGCGACGGGCCGGCTCGAGAGCCTCCGGCTGACCCCGATGCAGATCCGGAACCTCCGCGCTACCCGAGCCACGCCGGCCGATGCCGGGTGGCTCGCGCGGACCCTGCACCGGGTGAGCCGGCCGTTCGGCACGAGCGTCGAGCTGGCCGCCGATGGCCGCCTGGTGGTCCATCCGGGATGACTACCGCGCCGGCCCCGGCGGCGGGGAAGGCGGCGCGCCCGCCGGCGGAGGCGGAGCACCCGGGGGAAGCGGCGGGGGTGGCGCCGGAGGCGGCGCGGTGTACGCCGGTCCCGACCCGCCAGGAATCGGAACCTGATTGCCCTTGGCGTACATG
>DATFAJ010000425.1:0-4108 GCA_035254745.1 Candidatus Methylomirabilota bacterium
TCAGCGTGTTGACACGGAGCACGAGCGCCCCCGCTGCGACGAGGAGGACGGACAGATGCCAGGCGCCGGGCCGCGTCCAGGCCCCGCGGCGACCGCCGAGCACTCCGGCGGCCACGAGGGCCATGAGCAGCGCGGCGACGAGGCCGCGCAGCGGCCGGAGGTGGTCGAGCCGATACCCGCGTGACGCGTGGACCGATGCGATCGACACGGATCCGTCGCCTTCGAGCAGCCGCAGGCTGACCGCGCGCTCCGGCGGAAACTGGGAGAAGTCGTCCCAGACGAGTTGGTTCCACCCGGGATGCACGCGCCGCCGCCAGTAGACCACCTCGCTCGACGTGGCGGTGATCCCGTCCGGCTCGAGCACGACCCATCCGACCTCGCCGGGCGGTGCCGGCCAGTGCAGCCAGAGGGTCAGGAGCCGCGCGGCCGGCGGCCGGTCGAGGATGGTACCCGCGCGGCCCAGCGGAACGCCCGAGCCGGCCGGCCCCGTCAGGCCACCCCACGCCTGGAGGGCCAGCGCCACCGCGCTCCACACGACCACGAGACGGAGGGTCGGCGATCCCACCGTCTGGTCGAGACGACCGGACTCCACGCACCGAGACATGATCTTCGCGACTGTCGCGTGCGGTGAGCGATTTGTCCAGCCGCAATCCGCCCCGCGGTTGACAAAATGGAGCCGGCTGCCTACTGTAGCGCCCCAGGCACCCGCATTTCCTCGCTGAAGAGGAGGCAGTCCATGCACAGGCGACAGTTCCTCATGGCCGTGAGCGGCGCGATGGCGGCCGCCGCGGTCCGCCCGGCCCGCGCCGCCGACGCGATCCGCATCGGTTACTTCGGGCCGCTGACCGGCAACTTCTCGCAGACCGGCAAGGACATGACCGACGGCTTCAACCTCTTCTGGGAAGAGGTCGGCAACAAGGTCGCCGGCCGCGAGGTGAAGGTGATCGTGGAGGACTCGGACCCGGAGCCGACCGGGGCGCTCACCAAGGTGCGGCGCCTGGTGGAGCAGGAGAAGGTCCACACCGTGGCCGGCGGGCTGCTCGCCGCCACCGGCTACGCGATCGCGCCCTACATCGAGCAGAACAAGATCCCGACGGTCTATCCGATCACCGCGCCCGACGACATCACGCAGCGCAAGCCGGTCCGCTGGGTCGTGCGCACCTCGGCCTCGGGGAGCCAGGCGACCCACCCGCTCGGCGACTACGCGTACAAGCAGCTCAAGCTGCGGCGGGTGGCGACCATCAGCATGGACTACGCGTTCGGCTGGGAGACCACCGCCGGGTTCCAGCGCGTGTTCGAGGAGCTGGGCGGCAAGGTGGTGCAGCGGATCTGGACGCCGCTGTCCATCCAGGACTACGCGCCGTATCTGGCGTCCCTGAAGAAGGACATCGACGGCGTCTACGCCTGCCACACCGGCGGCCTGTCCCCGCGCTTCCTGAAGACCTGGAGCGACACCGGCCTCAAGAGCATCCCGCTCGTCGGCATGGGCACGCTGACCGACGAGAACGTGCTCAAGGGCATGGGCGACGAGGCGCTCGGCGTCATCACCTCGCTGATCTACAGCAGCGCGCTCGACACGCCGGCCAACCGGAAGTTCTCGGCCGCCTACGAGAAGCGCTACGGCCGCGGAACCTCGCTGTATTCCGCGCAGGGCTACACCGGCGCGCGCTTCTACTACGAGGCGCTCAAGGCGATCAACGGCGAGGCCGAGAACAAGGAGAAGCTCATCGCCGCCCTCCGCAAGGTGTCGATCGCGGAGGACCCGCGCGGGCCCATGAAGATGGACGACCTCGGCAATCCGATCGAGAACGTCTACATCCGGAAGGTGGAGCGGGTGGGCGGCAAGCTCCAGAACACGGTCGTGCACACCTACCCGAACGTCTCGCAGTTCTGGACCTACAAGCAGGACGAGTACCTGAAGCTGCCCGCCTACGACCGGAACTACCCGCCGTGCAAGTTCTGCGAATAGCGCGCCGATCCGCGGTCCGCGCCGCGCTCGTCGTCCTCGCGGTCGTCGCGCTCGGGGTCGGCCCGGCCGCGGCGGCCGAGACCATCCGCGTCGGCTTCCTCGGCCCGCTCACCGGCATCTTCGCCCAGGCGGGCAAGGACATGCTCGACGGGCTCAAGATGTCGCTCGAGCAGGTCAACTACCAAGCGGGCGGGCGCAAGATCGAGCTGATCGAGGAGGACACCGAGGGCAACACCGCGACCGCCATCGCCAAGTACCGCAAGCTGGTGGGCCACGACAAGATCCACGTGCTCACCGGGGTGCTGCTCGTCAACGTGGGCAACGGCCTGGTGCCGCTCATCGAGAAGGACCAGCTGCCCACGCTCTTCCTCACCACCCCGGACGACCTCACCAAGCGCAAGGTCGCCAAGTGGATCCTCCGCTCCAACTTCGCGGCGAGCCAGATCATGCACCCGCTCGGCGACTACGCGGCGAAGACGCTCAAGTACAAGCGGGTGGCGGTCCTCGCGATGGACAACGGCTTCGGCCACGAGGAGGCGGGTGGCTTCCAGCGGGTGTTCGAGGACGCGGGCGGCCGGGTGGTCCAGAAGATCTGGGTGCCGCTCAACGTGCTCGACTTCGCCCCGTACCTCTCCCAGCTGGCCAAGGACGTCGACGCGGTGTGCGCGGTCTTCGTCGCGGGCCAGGCGGTGCGCTTCGTCAAGCAGTACGGCGAGTCCGGTCTCAAGGGCAAGACCCCGCTCATCGGCACCGGGGTGATGATCGACGAGAGCGCGCTGCGCAGCATGGGCGACGAGGCGGTCGGCACCATCGGCACGCTCCTCTGGAGCCCGACGCTGCAGACCCCGGCCAACCAGACCTTCATGAAGATGGCGGAGGGCAAGCTCGGGCGCACCCCCGCGTACTTCCACGCGATCATGTACAGCAGCGGGCGCTGGATCGCGGAGGCCGCGGAGGCGCTGAAGGGCCAGGTCGAGGACCGCGAGAAGCTCGTGGCCGCCATCCGGCGGGCCATCGAGACCACGCCGGATCCGCGCGGCCCCATCAAGCTCGACGACTGGGGCAACCCGACCGAGAACGTCTACGTCCTGCGGGTGGACCGGGTGGGCGGCAAGCTGGCGACCACCGTGATCCACACCTACCCGGCGGTCTCGCAGTTCTGGACCTACAAGCCGGAGGAGTTCCTCAAGAGCCCGCCCTACTCGCGCGACTATCCCCCGGCCAAGCCGTAGCGCGCTGATGCGCGTCGGCTTCTTCTTCTGGCCGTACACGCCGGAATACACCGCGCGGATGGCCCGCCTCGGCGAGGAGCTGGGCTTCGACCTCGTCGGCATCGCCGATACCCCGGGCAACGCCCTCGACCCGTGGGTGGCCATGACGATCGCGGCGGCGGCCACGTCGCGGGTGCGGCTCGCCACCTGCGTGACCAACCTGGTCACGCGACACCCGGCCATCACCGCCTCCGCGGCGGCCTCGGTCGACGCCACCGCCGAGGGTCGGACCATCCTGGGCATCGGCGCCGGGCACAGCGGCGTCACCAACGTGGGCGGCGCTCGGAGCAGCGCGGCCGACCTGCGCGAGGGCATCGCGTTCCTCAAGACCGCGCTCTCCGGCGCGCCCGCCGCCTGGCGGGGCGCCCCCACGCACCTCGCCTGGGTGAACCGTCCTGTCCCGGTGTACGCGGCCGCGTCGGGGCCGGCCGCGCTCCGGGCGGTGGGCGCCACCGCCGACGGCGCGTTCGTGAACTACGGGCTCGGCGCGGCCGAGGTACGGCGGGTCCGCGCCCTGATCGCCGAGGGCGCGGCGGGCGCGGGCCGCCCGGCCGACGCGGTCGACCTGTGGTCGATCGCCTGTCTCGACGTGGCGGAGCGGCGCGAGGAGGCGCTCGACAAGCTCGGCAACATCCTGGGCTTCGTGGCCGCCTACATCCTGGGGCCGGATCCGGAGGGTCGCGGCGTGCCGGCCGCGCTGGTGCCCGCGGTACGCGAGCTACGCGCGACCTACACCACGCGGCAGCGCGAGATGGATCCCGGGCTCACGCGCCGCCTCGGGATCTTCGACTACCTGCGCGCGCGCCTCGCCGTCGCGGGCACGCCGGAGGACTGCCTCGCCCAGGTCCGCGCCGCCGAGGCGGCCGGG
>DATFAJ010000426.1:0-9855 GCA_035254745.1 Candidatus Methylomirabilota bacterium
GCCTCGGCGGCTACGCGGTGGCGCGCCTGCGCTTCCCCGGGCGCGAGTCGGTGGCGAGCCTGATCCTGATCCTCTACCTGATCCCGCCCGCGCTGCTCTTCATCCCGCTCTACCGGGTCCTGGCCGAGCTGGGCGCGACCAACCGGCTGTCGTCGCTCTTCCTCTCGTATCCGACCTTCACGGTGCCGTTCTGCACCTGGCTCCTCATCGGCTTCTTCAAGGCCCTGCCCGACGAGCTGGAGGAGGCTGCACTCATCGACGGGGCGGGCCGGGTCACCGCGTTCTGGAGGGTCCTGCTGCCGCTGGCCGCGCCGGGGCTGGTGGCCTCCGCGATCTTCGCGTTCACGCTCTCGTGGAACGAGTTCCTCTACGCGCTCGTCTTCATCCAAGACGAGCAGGCCATCACGGTGCCGGTGGGGCTCAACCTGCTCATCTACGGTGACGTCTTCCACTGGGGCCAGCTCATGGCCGCCTCGGTGATCACCACGCTCCCGGTGGTCGCCCTCTACGTGTTCATCCACCGGTGGATGGTGGAGGGGCTGGTCGCGGGCTCGGTGAAGGGCTAGAATTTCCCGCGAGGAGGCCCCCATGGCGACCATTCGAGCCACGCTCACCATCACCCCGGTCCATCCCGCGTTCGGGGCCGAGGTCTCCGGCGTCGACCTCACCCGGCCGCTCGACGACGCCACCTTCGAGCGGATCGCGACCGCGTTCGACGACCACTCGGTGCTCGTCTTCCGGGGCCAGGCCCTGACCGACGAGCAGCAGATGCTCTTCAGCGAGCGCTGGGGCCCCCTCGAGACCACCGTGCGCACCCTCGGCGGGGAGGACCGCCTGGGCGCCCACATCGTGGACCTCTCCAACACCGACGCGGACGGCAAGCTGATGGGCTGGGAGGACCGCCGGATGCTCTACCAGTCCGGCAACCAGCTCTGGCACAGCGACAGCTCGTTCAAGCCGGTGCCCGCGCATTCCTCCGCGCTCTCCGCGCGCGTGGTGCCGCCCGAGGGCGGCGAGACCGAGTTCGCGAGCATGCGGGTCGCGTACGAGCACCTGCCCGAGGACCTGCGCCGCGACCTGGGCGGTCGGATCGTCGTCCATAGCTTCGGCTTCTCGCGCAGCATGATCGATCCCGGCATCGGCACCGAGATCGGCCGCGACTACCCGCCGGTGCGCCACGCCCTGGTGCGCGCCAACCCGCGCAACGGGCGCAAGTCGCTCTACATCGGCTCGCACGCCTGGTACATCGAGGGGCTCGGGCTCGACGAGAGCCGCATCCTGATCACGCGGCTGCTCGAGCAGACGACGCGCCCCGACCGCGTCTACCGGCACCGCTGGCAGGTGGGAGATCTGGTGATGTGGGACAACCGCTGCGTGCTGCACCGGGGCCGCCCGTGGGACAGCGCGCGCCACGAGCGGGTCATGCATCGCACCACGGTGGCGGGCGACGGAGCCACCGCGGATCCGGCCTTCCTCCACGAGCCGACGGCGACCCGATCCTGACCCTGCCGGATCGGGCCGCCGCCCGATCCGGCTAGCCGTCGCTGGGCCGGCTCTCTTCCGCGGCCGCGGGCTCGTGGCTCCCGTTCTCGGGGGCCATGCCGCGCATGCCCGGGCCCTGCGGCCCGCGATGCTGCCACCGCTGGGCGAGCAGCGCGCGCAGCTTGTCGCGCTGCTCCGGCGTCAGCACCTGGCGGCTCTGCTCCATGGTGCGGATCCGCGCCACGCGCCCATCCGCGCGCAGCTTCTCGATCTCGCGCACCTTGGTCTCGATCTTGGACAGGTCCCGCGGCTTGTTGGCGTCCGCGGGGTCCGGCATCATCATCGTGCGCAGATCAAGCTCGGCCAGGCGGCGGTCGGCCTGCCGCTTGATGGCGTCACGCTGCGCGTCCGTGCCGAGCTTGCGCAGGCTGTCGACCTGCGCCGGAGTCAGCGCGAGCTCCTGGCGGTGACGGAGCGCCAGCCCCGCCAGCGAGAAGCGGTGCATCTTGTGACGGTGCCAGCCCCCGTGGCCGTGCATCGGCCCCTGCCGGTGCTCGCCCATTCCGGGGCGCGGGGCGTCGGGCTGTGCCTGCGTGAGCTGTACGTTGTCCGGCGTCTGTGCCGCCGCGGGCAGGGTCATGCCCAGCACCATCGCCAGTCCTGCCAGTCCGCTACGAGCCTTCATGGCGTCCTCCTCCTTGCCCGTCATTGCGGGCGGGTCGGCAACGGGGACCCCCAGGGCCCCCGGTAGGTTCCACCCTTCTGCTCATACTGACGAGCCACCGGGGTGGCGCGTTGACCGGGGGCGGCGAAGAGCGGGGGTCAGGAGGCGACGGCGGCGGCGACCTGGCGGGAGACCAGGCGGGCGTAAAGTCCGCGCCGGCGCAGGAGATCCTCGTGTCGCCCCTGCTCGATGACCCGCCCCTCGTCCAGCACCACGATCTGGTCGGCCGCCCGCACCGTGGACAGCCGGTGGGCGATCACGATCGTGGTGCGGGCGCGGGCCAGGCTCACCAGCGCCTCCTGGACGACCTGCTCGTTGACCGCGTCCAGGTGAGAGGTGGCCTCGTCCAGGATCAGCACCGGCGCGTCCCGCAGGAACGCGCGCGCGATGGCCACGCGCTGGCGCTGACCGCCCGAGAGCTGGAGCCCGCGCTCGCCCACCTTCGTGTCCAGCCCCTCGGGGAGCCCGGCCACCAGGGAGCCCAGGGCGGCCCGCTCGATCGCGGCGGCCAGATCGGCCGGGGAGGCGTCGGGGCGCGCGATGCGGATGTTGCCGCCGAGCGTGTCGTTGAAGAGGTGCGTGTCCTGCGCGACCAGCGCGATGTGGCGGCGCAGGTCGTCGAGCGCCCACGCGCGCAGGTCGTGGCCCGCGAGCGTGATCGCCCCCCGCTCGGGGTCCCAGAAGCGAAGGAGCAGGCTCGCGATCGTGGTCTTGCCCGCCCCGGACGGACCGACCAGGGCGACGGTCGCTCCCGCCGGGACCGTGAACGACACCGCGGCCAGCGCGGGCCGCTGCCGCCCCGGATACGTGAAGGTGACGTCGTGCAGCGCGATGGCCGCCGCGTCGTCGCGTCGGGGGCCCGGGAGCACGACCCCGGGCCCGTCGGCGATCCGCACCGGCTCGGCGTGCACCGCGTGCACGCGGCGGGTGGCGGCCAGGGTATCGGCGAGCTGGCGCCCCACCTGCGCGATCTCCCACACCGGCACGAATGCCGACATCGCGAGCAGCGTGAGGAGCGGCAGCATCGCGCGATCGAGACCGCCCGACGCCACCAGCCACGCGCCCACGGCCGTCACCGCGAGCCCGCCGAGCCCGGTGGCCGCGTCCTGCAGCGCGGACTGACGCGCGAGGTCGGCGAGGAACGGCATGCGCGCCGCCGCGTACGCGGTCGCCCGGGCCGCGAGGGCCTCGCCGCGATGCGCTTCCTGCTGGAACGCCACGATCTCGGCGAGACCCTGCACCGAGTCGACCGCGTGCGCGTTCAGCTCGCCGGAGGCCTCGCGGGCCCGCGCGCTCAGCCGGTCGATCCGCGCGCGGCCCAGCACCGGGCTCAGCCCCGCGTAGGCGAGGAACGGCACCACCGCCACCGCCATCGGCCAGCCGAAGATCGCGAGAGTGGCCAGCACCGCCGCGGGCACGAGCACCGCGACCAGGCCCGGGGTGATGGTGTGGGCGAAGAAGTACTCGATCAGCTCGATGTCGTGGGTGGCCACGCCCAGGAGGTCGCCGGTACGCCGTGCCGAGAGGTAGGCGGGCCCCAGCGCCACCAGCTTGCGGAAGAAGCGCATGCGCATGTCGGCGAGCAGGCGATAGGCCATGTCGTGCGCGAGCCAGGACTCGAGCCAGTGGAGCACGCCCGCGGCGGGCGCCACGATCAGCAGCGCCGTCAGCAGCGCGCGCGTGGACTCGCCGCGGCTCACCGCGCGGACGACCAGCGCGCTCAGCAGTCCCACCCCGATCAGCGCGGCCACGCGGGCGACGCCCAGCACGAAGGTGATGACGAGCCGGGCGTGGTAGCCCGCCGCCAGCCCGAACAGGATACGGCCCACCTCGCGCCAGCCCGGGCCCGCCGCGCGCAGGACCGCGGGGGCCTCCTCGCCTCCCGCGCCGGCGTCCCCGGCCACGGCGGGCGCCGGGTCGCTGCCGCTCGGCCCGTCGTCACCCAGCCCGCCGTCGCGCCCGCCGCCGGCCTGGCCGGCCATGAGCCGCCGGTAGACGCCGTCGTGCCCCATGAGGGCCCCGTGCGTGCCGCTCTCGGCCACGTGCCCGTCGTCCAGCACCAGGATGCGATCGGCCCCGATGATGCTGGAGAGGCGGTGGGCGAAGATGAGCGTGGTGCGGCCGCGCATCAGGCGGTCGAGCGCCTCCTGGATCGCGGCCTCGCTCTCCGCGTCGACCGAGGACAGGGCCTCGTCCAGGATCAGGATCGGCGCGTCGCGCAGCAGCGCGCGGGCGATCGCGATGCGCTGGCGCTGGCCGCCGGAGAGGCGCACCCCACGCTCGCCCACCACCGTCTGGTAGCCCTGCGGGAGCGCCGCGATCGTGTCGTGGACGTTGGCGTCGCGCGCGGCCGCCTCGAGCTCGGCCTGGCTCGCGTCGGGACGGCCCATGCGCAGGTTGTCCTCCACGGTCCCGTGAAAGAGGTACGTGTCCTGGCTCACCACCGCGATCAGCCGTCGCAGGTCGTGGAGCGCGAGGTCCCGCAGGTCGTGCCCGCCCACCGTGACGCGGCCCGTGGTGGGGTCCGCGAAGCGCAGCAGCAGCCGCGAGATCGTGGACTTGCCGGCCCCGCTCGCGCCCACCACCCCGACCCGCTCGCCCGCCGCCACCTCGAACGCGAGCCCGCGCAGCGCCGGCCGGCGGCCGCCGGGATAGGCGAAGGTCACGTGCTCGAACGCGATCGAGGGCTGGATGGAGCTCGCGGTGCCGGAGGTGGCCTGGTCGGTGACCTGGGGCTTGACGTCGAGCAGCTCGCGGATGCCCTGGGCGGCCGAGAGGCCGAGCATGCCCTGGTGGAGCACGGTGCGCAGCTCGCGCAGCGGGCGGAAGATCTCGACCCCGAGCATCAGCACCACCACCAGGGCGGTGAGCTCCATGCTTCCGGCCTGCACGCGATGGGCGCCGAGGGCGAGGGCCACCGCGGCCCCGAGCGCGATGCACACGTCGCTGATGCCGCGGGCCATGGTGTTGGTGCCGAGCAGCCACATGGTGGCCTGGAAGAGCGAGCGGCCGCGCTCCTCGAGCAGCCGCGCGCGCGAGGCGCTCTGGCCGAAGGCGGCCAGCGTCCGCAGCCCCTGGATCGCGTCGAGGAACTCGGCGCCGTAGGCCTTGTAGGCCTGCGAGCGCGCGAGGCTGTGGCGGCTGTCCCAGCGATGCCAGAAGGCGGGGAGGAGGAACGTGGCCACCGCGGCGGCCAGGATCACCCCGGCCAGCGGCAGGTCGATCGCGGCCACGATCGCGAAGATCAGGAGCGGGGTGAGGGCGGACACGAAGAGCTGGGGCAGGTACTGCCCGAAGTAGACCTCGAGCTGCTGCACGCCCTCGACGACCGAGAGGATCACGTCGCCGGTGCGCGCCTGCGTGAAGTGGGCCGGGCCGAGCGCGGTGATCTGCGCGTACAGCGTGCCGCGCAGCCGCGCCTGGACGCGGGCCGCGGTGTGGTGGGCCACCATCGCGCGGCCGTACTCGAGGACGCCGCGCAGGGCGACGAGGGCCGCCACGCCGGCCACCGGCCACGCCAGGCGCGCGAGCGGGGCGCCGGTGAGCAGGCGCCCAAGCACCCACCCGAGCAGCGCGAGCCGCGCGGTGCCCACCAGCACCGAGAGGAGGCCGGCCAGCGTGGCCCCCGCGATCCGGAGTCGCACGCCCCGGGTGAAGGCCCAGAGCCAGCCGTCGACGTACACGTCAGGCGCGCGCGCGCAGGCGGCCGGCCACCGCGCGCACCTTGCGGGGCGCCGCGAGCCAGATCGCCACCGCGGAGACCACGCTGCAGCCGATCGCGATCTGGAAGGCGAGGACGTAGTTGCCGGTGTGGTCGTGCAGCACCCCGGTGAGCCACGGGCCCACCGCGCCGCCCGCGATCGAGGAGAGCATCAGGGTGCCGAAGATCGAGCCGTAGTGCCGGCCCTGGAAGATCTCGGCCGGGATCGCCCCCACCACCGACGTGAGCCCGTAGCCGAGCATGCCCTGCGCGACCACCATCACGTAGAGGAGCGTCATGGTGGGGGAGTCGGCGAGCATCAGCAGGGCCGCGTAGCAGATCGCGAAGCCGAGCGCGCCCACCGTCCACACCCACTCGCGTCCGATGCGGTCCGAGAGCCACCCGAGCCCGATCTGGCCCGGGATGCCGGCCAGGCTCACGATGCCGAGCGCCCACGCCGCGTCGGTCGGGCGGAAGCCGATCTCGATCAGGTACTTGGTCTGGTGCACCTGCACCGCGTACCACGCGAAGAGGCCCATGAAGTAGCCGACCGCGATCCACCAGAAGCGGGCGGTGCGGGCTGCGCGCCCGAGTGTCCAGTCCACCGCGGCCCACGCGGTGTCGATCACGTTGGAGGGGCGCGCCGCGGCGGCGCCCGCCACGGTGCGATCGCCGTCCGGCTCGAGCCCCATGTCCTCCGGCCGCCGTCGCAGCAGGAGGTTGAGCGGCACCAGCAGGAGCAGGACGAGCAGGCCCAGGGCCCAGCACGCGGTCCGCCACCCGAAGCGTCCGATGAGGCTCTGCATCCACGGCAGCAGGATGACCGAGCCCACCCCGACCCCGGAGAACGCGAGGCTCATGGCCAGCCCGCGGCGGCGCACGAACCAGTTGGGCAGGAAGAGCGACTGACCGGTGTAGCCGATGCACACGCTGCCGCCGCCCACCATGACCCCGAGGGTGGCGTAGAGGTGCCAGGGCCGGCTCACCAGGGTGGCCAGGAGCAGGCCGGCCCCGATCAGGAGCACGCCCAGCTCGATGACCACGCGCGGGCCGCGCCGGTCCATGAGCCGGCCGAGCGACGGGCTCAGCACCGCGGAGACGAGGAAGCCGAACGAGAAGGCGCCCGCGATGAGCCCGCGCTCCCAGCCGAACTCGTCGAGGATGGGGGGGAAGAGCAGGGAGAACGCGGTGCGCGCGTTGATCCCCACGCCCATGGTGACGAAGACCACCGCCACGACGACCCAGCCGTAGAAGATGGGCGGACGCACGAGCGGGGATTGTACCCCGTTTGACTCCGCCGTGGGGATTTGCCAGGATGTGCCGGCCGATCTCGACCCTTCGCGGTTCACTACGCAGCGCGTCGGCGCGGCGCGGGCACCAGGCACGGGCTCGCCGCGCGTGTGAGGACTGCCCATGACCCCTCCGAACACCGTTCTCGACGTCACGCAGCACGAGCACACCGCCGGCCGCGCGGGCGACAAGCTCAAGGGTCGCGTGGCCTTCGTGACCGGTGGCACCCGCGGCATCGGCGCCGCCATCGGGCGCAGCCTGGCCAGCCAGGGCGCGATCCTGGCCGCCGGCTACGCGGGCAACGACGACGCGGCGGCCAAGTTCCGCGACAGCTTCGCGGCCGCCTACTCCACCGCGGTGAGCATCCACAAGGGCAACGTGGGCGAGGCGGCGGACTGCCGGCGCACCATCGACGAGGTGATCACGAGCCACGGGCGGCTCGACATCCTCGTGAACAACGCGGGCATCACCATCGACAAGACGGTGCTGAAGCTCTCCGACGAGGACTGGTACAAGGTGTTGAACGTCAATCTCTCCGGCGCGTTCTTCCTCTCGCAGGCCGCGCTGCGCCACATGGCGGAGCGGGGGAGCGGGCGCATCGTGAACGTC
This sequence comes from Candidatus Methylomirabilota bacterium, assembly GCA_035254745.1. Lineage (GTDB taxonomy): Bacteria > Methylomirabilota > Methylomirabilia > Rokubacteriales > CSP1-6 > CAMLFJ01. The sequence continues at coordinate 7,806 of DATFAJ010000426.1, forward strand.
TCGTCGGTGATCGGCGAGATGGGCAACATCGGGCAGGCCAACTACGCCGCGTCGAAGTCGGGCCTGTTCGGCCTCACCAAGACCCTGGCCCGGGAGGCCGCCTTCCTGCTCGCCAAGGCGGGCCGGCTCGCGGATCCGAGCGGGATCGGCCTCACCGTCAACACCGTGACCCCCGGCTTCATCGCCACCGAGATGCTCGAGCACATCCCGGCCAAGGTCCTGGAGCGCATCGTCGGCCAGATCCCGCTCGGCCGGCTCGGCAAGCCCGAGGAGGTCGCGCGCGTCGTGCACTTCCTGGCCGCCGACGCGTCGAGCTACATCACCGGCCAGGTCTGGGGGGTCAACGGCGGCCTGGACATGTAGCGAACACCTTCCAACAGGAGATCCCGATCATGTGCGTGGACGACGATTCCTTTCCTCCCATTCGCCCGATCGCGGGCGGCGCGGCCGGCTCGCGCGACTTCCACCTGACCTCCGCCGACGGCACCCGGGTCATGGCCCACGTGGCCCGCGCGGCCAAGCCCACCGGCGCGGGCATGGTGGTGATCCCGGACGTGCGCGGCCTGCACCCGTACTACAAGGAGCTGGCCGACCGCTTCGCCGAGATCGGGGTCGACTCGGTCGCGATCGACTTCTTCGCGCGCACCGCGCCCAGCGAGGACCGCAGCGAGAAGTTCGACTTCATGGCCCAGGTGCCGCTCACCAAGCCGGAGACGCTCCAGGCCGACATCGCGGCCGCCGCGGCGTACCTGCGCACTCCCGACGGCGGGCAGGTGAAGTCGCTCTACTCGGTGGGCTTCTGCTTCGGCGGCGCGCTCTCCTATCTCCAGGCCGCGAGCGGGCTCGGCTACGCGGGGGTGATCGGCTTCTACGGCTGGCCGTCGGGGCTCAAGCGCTGGCCGGACCGTCCCAAGCCGGTCGACGCGGTGCCGCGCTACAAGTGCAAGGTCCAGTCGATCTTCGGGGGTGCCGACGAGGGCATCCCGCAGGCCGACGTGGACGCGTTCGATCAAGCGTGTCGCAAGGCGGGGATCAAGCACGACCTGAAGGTGTATCCGGGGGCGCCGCACAGCTTCTTCGACCGCAAGTACACCGAGTTCGCCGAGGCGTCGGCCGACGCGTGGAAGCGCGTGCAGGCCTTCGTCACCGGAACGTAGGAATCACCTCGCGGGTGAGGATGTCGAGCGTCCGTCGCATCTGATCGAGGGAGAGGAGGCCGCTGGGGTTCAGCTCGGCGACGATGCCGGCGAGCCCCAGGTCCTCCGCGATCTCGCCCAGGCGGTCCCGGAGCGCGGGCGCGGTGCCGAACGCGACCCGCGTCTTCAGGATCTCGTCGTACGACATGTTGAGGATGCGGTCCGCCATGGCCTGCCGGCGGTCGCCGGGCCCGGCACCGGCACGCCCGAGTCCGGAGCGGATCAGCTCCACGTGCCGCTCGAAGAAATAGGTCATCGCCTCTCGCGGCTCCTCGCGCGCGGCCTGCTCGGTCGGCGCCGCGTAGACCGGGATGCGCAGGTAGACGTCCGCCTCACCCGCGTGTCCCGACTCGCGCCAGGCGTCGCGGTACGCCTTCAGGTGCCCGCGCAGCAGCGGGATGTCGAGATCGCGCAGGCCGATGAACAGCGGGAGGCCGAGCCGCGCGACCTGCGGAAAGGTCTCCGGCGAGTTGGCGGCCATGCGCAACGGCGGGTGCGGCACCTGGTAGGGTGTGGGCGCGACGGTCACGGTGGGGAAGCGGTAGAACTGGCCCTCGTAGCTGAACGGCTGGCCCTTCCAGGCCTGGCGGATGATCTCGAGGCACTCGAGGAAGCGCGCCTGGCTCTCGCCGTAGGGGATGCCCAGGAGGTCGTAGGTGCGGGCGGAGCCGCTGCGGCCGATGCCGAAGTCCAGGCGCCCCTCGCTGAGCTGGTCCACCGTGGCCGCCTCCTCGGCGATGCGCAGCGGGTTGCCGAGCGGGAGGACCTGCACCGCGATCCCGATCCGGAGGCGGCGCGTGCGCGCGGCCAGGAAGCTGGCGAAGGCGAGCGGGGCCGACTGGATCGAGCGTGAG
>DATFAJ010000427.1:0-8026 GCA_035254745.1 Candidatus Methylomirabilota bacterium
GATCCTTCAGATCGCCCCGCAGGTCCCGCCGGTCGCCCCGCAGATCCTGCCGGGCGCCCTTGACCGCATTCGGATCCCCCGACTTGTAGGCGTTGCGCAGGTCCTTGCGGTCGCCCTGCAGCTCACGCCGATCGCCACGGATCTCCTTCGTGTCGCTCCCGATCTCGCGCCGGTCCCCGCGGATGTCGCGAGAGTCCTGACGCACGTCGCGTCGGTCCTGCCGCAGATCCCGGACGTCGTTCCGGATCTCCTGCGCCGAGACGGTCGTCGCGAGCAGCCCCACCGCCATGCCGGCCGCCGCCACCGTCCGCCCGAGCCAACCCGAGTGCTTCTTCATCGGTATCCTCCTGGATTTGCAGGTATTTTTGGGCTGAGCCCCGGGGTGCTGCGGTTCACCTGATGGGACGCGGCGGGGTGCGGCCGCGTTTACACGGTTGACGCAGGCGCGCCAATTCTTCTTGGCGTTGGGCGGGGTTGCTCTCTACGCTCGTGGCATGTGGATCGGCGCGGCGCTCCTGGCGCTCCTGGTGGTGGCGGCGCTGCCGGCGCTCGTCGAGGCCGGTACCCTGAGCCTGCGCGGGCTCGGGTGGCTGCTCGTGATCGTGGGGGCGACGGTGCTGCTGATCGACCTGACCGACCGGCTCACCGAGTGGGTGGAGCGCCGGCGGTGGGGCCGCCGCCGCTAGCGCTGGGCCCGCCCCGACTCCCGCCCCGCGGTCACTGCTCCGACGACGCGATCTGCGCCACGTCGACCCGGGTGGCATCCGTCAGCCGGACGTGCTCCAGGAACAGGCACACCAGCCCGAGCGCGGTCACCGGGAAGAACTGCGAGGCGTGCAGGAGCAGCGAGAAGGACAGCGCCTCGGTGCGCGGCACCGCGAAGAGGGCGAGCGCGAGCACGGTCGCGGCCTGGATCACGCCGACGAAGCCCGGGCTCGACGGCAGGCTCACGCCCAGGCCCAGGAAGGCGAGCACGGTCCACGCCGCGGCGAGCGGCAGGTCGAGGTGGGCCGCGTGCAGCCCGGTCCACACCGACAGGGCGAGGAAGAACCAGATCCCCACCGAGTAGAGCGTGATCGGAACCACGTGACGGGGCGCGCGCAGCCCGCGCACCCCCTCGGTCATGGTGCCGAGCATGCTGAGCATCCGCCGCTCGAGCCACCCGATCCGGTGAAAGAGGGTCTCGATGAGCGCGCGCGAGGCGTCGGGGGCGGCCGCGATCAGGACCAGCACCAGGATGCCGACCAGGTCGACGGCCAGGAACAGCAGGATCGACCAGCGCAGCTCACCGGGCACCGCCACCACCAGCAGCACGCCGCCGACGAGCAGGCCCAGGGCGAGCCCGTCGAGCACGCGCTCCACGACCACGGTGGCGAAGGCGGTCCAGAAGCGTGGGCCGTGGCGCGAGGCCACGTAGATCCGCACGATCTCGCCGGCCCGGAGCGGGAGCAGGTTGTTGCCCATGTAGCCCACCAGCAGCGCGCGGAAGAGGTGGCCCGAGCGCGCGCCGGGCGCGAACAGGTAGCGCCAGCGCCGGGCGCGGGCCCACAGCGAGAGGAAGTTGAGCGCGACGCTCAGGGCGAGGAAGCCCCAGAGGGTCTGGCGGAGGCGCTCGCCCACCACGCGGAGGTCGACGTCCCAGAAGAAGTAGACCAGGAGCCCGACGCTCACCACCAGGCCGAGGAGGATCTTCCCCAGCCGCCCGGACGACGGCATCCGGGCCGGGCTCAGCGCCCGAGCGGGGCGGCCACGCTCACGCCTCGACCCGGATCATGGTCGTCCGCGCGGCCACCACCGGCAGCCGGTCGATGGCCGCGAGGGCCGCGCGCATGTCCCGCTCGCGCGCCTCGTGCGTCATCATCACCACCGGCACCGCCTCGTGCCGCGCGCGCTCCTTCTGGAGCACGGAGACCAGCGAGATGTCGTGCTGGCCCAGGATGCCCGCGACCTGCGCGAGGACGCCGGGCCGATCCATCGCCATCACCCGCAGGTAGTAGGCCGAGCGGATGTCGTCGACCGGCCGCAGGGGGAGCGGGCTCCGACCGGTGGAGGGGAGATCGGTGTCGAGCGCGGGGATGCCGTGGGCCACGCGGCGGGCGATCTCGATGGTGTCGGACCAGATCGCGGAGGCGGTGGGGAGCTGCCCGGCCCCGCGCCCGTAGAACATGAGATCGCCCACGTTGTCCCCGGTGATGAAGACCGCGTTGAACACCCCGGAGACCGCGGCGAGCGGGGAGCCCGCCGGGATCATGGTGGGGTTCACGCGGAGCTCGAGGGCGCCCTCGGAGGCCTTGGCGATCGCGAGCAGCTTGATGCGGTAGCCGAGCTCGGTCGCGTTCACCACGTCCTGCTGGCCCACCGCGGTGATGCCCTCGGTGTAGATGTCCTTGAGGTCGACCGCGGTGCGGAAGGCCAGCGTGGCGAGGATCTGCAGCTTGTGGGCCGAGTCGAGCCCCTCGATGTCGAGCGTCGGGTCCGCCTCCGCGTAGCCGTGGGCCTGCGCCTCCTTGAGGACCTCGCCGAAGTCGCGCCCCTCGTCGGTCATCTTGGAGAGGATGTAGTTGCACGTGCCGTTGACGATGCCGAACGCGGAGAGGATGCGGTTGGCGGGCAGGCCGTCCTTCACCGCGCGGATGAGCGGGATGCCGCCCGCGACCGCGGCCTCGAACCCGAGCATGACCCGGTTGCGCCGCGCCTCCTCGAACAGCTCCGGCCCGTGGTGGGCGAGCAGGGCCTTGTTGGCGGTGACCACGTGCTTGCCCGCCTGGAGGGCCCGGAGGATGAACGTCCGCGCGGGCTCGAGCCCGCCGATCAGCTCGATCACGATCTGCACCGCGGGATCGTCGATGGCCTGGACCGCGTCGCGGGTGAGTGGCAGGCGCGCCAGGTCGAGCCCCTCGCGGGGCCGCGTGAGGTCCGCGTCGGCGACGCGCGCGAGGACCAGGCCGCATCCCGCGCGCTCGGCGAGCTCGACGCCGTGGCTCGCGAGGATCTTCACCACGCCGCAGCCGACCGTGCCGAGGCCTAGAAGGGCGATCTGGATCTCGTTCATGGGTCCATTGGCGGCCAGCCGGGTGGCCGACACCCGGGCGAGCCCGTGAGCCGCTCCCGGCGGGCGCTACCGGCCGGTCAGGGTCTTGAGGCCGCGCAGGGCCTGTCGGATGCGCTGCGCGTTCTCGACGAGGGCGAACCGGACATGGCCGTCGCCGTACTCGCCGAAGCCGATGCCCGGGGACACCGCGACCTTGCACTCCTGGATGAGCAGCTTGGAGAACTCGAGCGAGCCCATGCTCCGGAAGGCCTCCGGGATGGGAGCCCACACGAACATCGTCCCCTTGGGCTTGGGCACGCACCAGCCGATCTTGTTGAGGCCGTCGACGAGCACGTCCCGGCGCTTGCGGTGCAGCTCGACGATGTCGCTCACGCAGCCCTGCTCGCCCTCCAGCGCGATGATCGCCGCGATCTGGATAGGCTGGAAGGCGCCGTAGTCGAGGTAGGACTTGATGCGGGCGAGCGCGTTGACCATCCGGGGGTTGCCGCACACGAAGCCGACCCGCCAGCCCGGCATGTTGTACGACTTCGACAGCGAGAAGATCTCGACCCCCACGTCCTTGGCCCCCGGGATCTCCAGAAACGAAGGCGGCCGATATCCGTCGTAGGCGAAGTCGGCGTAGGCGAAGTCGTGCACCACCATCAGCTGGTGCTCGCGCGCAAAGTCCACCACCTTGACGAAGAAGTCCCGGTCCACGCAGAGGGTGGTCGGGTTGTGCGGGAAGGAGAGGATCAGCAGCTTGGCCTTCGGCCAGGCGAGCCGGGCCGTCTCCTGCAGCCGGGCGAAGAAGTCGTCGCCCGGGATGAGGGGCACCGAGCGCAGGTCGCCGTCCGCGATCACCACCGAGTAGGAGTGGATCGGGTAGGTCGGATTGGGCACCAGCACCCCGTCGCCCGGCTGGAGCACCGCCAGGGCCAGGTGGGCCATGCCCTCCTTGGCGCCGATGGTGACGATGGCCTCGGTCTCGGGATCGAGATGGACCCCGTAACGGGTGCGGTACCAGGTCGTGACCGCCTTCCGCAGCCGGGTGATCCCCCTGGAGGCCGAGTACCGGTGGTTGCGGGGGTTGCGGGCCGCCTCCACGAGCTTGTTGACGATGTGCCTGGGCGTCTCCTGGTCGGGATTCCCCATGCCCAGGTCGATGATGTCCTCGCCCTTGGCGCGCGCCTTCGACTTCAGATCGTTGACGATCGCGAAGACGTAGGGAGGGAGGCGCTTGATTCGGTAGAACTCGTCCATGGTTTCGTCTCCAGGGAATTCGATCATACTGTGCCGCTCTCGCGAGTGTCAACGAACTCTCCTGATGCCGCGCGGGGATAGCGCGCACGCCCCGCGACGGGGGGCGGGGGTTGACACCCTTTCGACGGGCGTGCTAGAAGTGCCTTACCGGGCGAACCCGTAACCAGCACCCACCCTTCCAGTACGCTCCGAGCGGTCAGTCGAGTTTCCCGGCCCCCACGGGGGCCTCAGGGCCCGGCAGGACGGCAGTCACAGCGCGTCGAGGGGACGAGTCTTATGTTCGGACGACGAGGCAAGGCACCGCGGCGAAGCGAGCTCACCGCCTTCATCGACGAGGGATCGGAGATGGAGGGCCGGTACACCTTCCGTGGCACCGTGATGTTGAACGGCAAGTTCAAGGGCGAGATCAGCTCCGGCGACACCCTGATCATCGGGGAGCGGGCGGTCCTCCACGCCGACGTCCGGGCCGGCCGGGTGACGGTGAGCGGCGAGGTCACGGGCAACCTGCGGGCCACCGAGCGCGTGGAGCTCAAGCGCACCGCGCGCGTCTACGGCGACGTGGAGGCCCCGGTGGTGGTGGTGGAGGAGGGCGTGCTCTTCGAGGGGCACTGCCGCATGGCCAAGCCGAGCCCGGTGACGGAAGTCGGCGCCGCGCGCGACCTCGCGGTCGTGCCGCTCAAGCGGTGACGATGGGCAAGCCCAAGCAGTTCAACCTGCTGATGGTGCGGGACGACGGCAGCCGCGTGATGCGGCTGTCGATCCCGGGCTGGGTGGTCGGCGCGGTCGTGGGCGGGCTCGTGGTGACCTTGATCGGGCTCGCGTTCATCTATCCCGACTACGTCACGCTCCGCCACCAGCGGGGCACCTTCGCGGCCCTCAGCGCCCGGCTGCACACCCAGCAGGCCCTCCTCGACGCCGCCCAGTCGCGCCTGCGCGAGATCCGCGGCGAGATCGACAGCTGGCGCGATCTGCACGCGAGGATCTGGGAGCCCTTCGGGCCCGAGGCCGGCCCCGCCAAGCGGAGCATGGGCATCGGCGGGGGCAACGCGGGCGCGGAGATCTCGGACGCGGGCCGGGCTCCGGTGCGCGAGGACATGGACCGGCTGCTCGGCGTCGTGAAGGAAGAGGGCGAGTCGATGCGGACCCTCGAGCGGTTCCTGGGGCGCGCCAGCCGCGTGCTCGCGTCGCTGCCGTCGCGCTGGCCGGTCCGCGGTCCGGTGAACTCCGACTTCGGCCAGCGCCGGTCGCCCTGGGCCCCCAACTCCGAGTTCCACAGCGGCATCGACATCGGGGCGACGATCGGCACCCCGGTGAAGGCGCCCGCCCCCGGCACCGTGGTGTTCGCGGGCGAGCACCCCGAGTACGGCGTCACCCTCATCATCGACCACGGCAACGACACCAAGTCGCTTTACGGTCACCTGTCCAAGCTGAGCGTCGCGCTGGACCAGCAGGTGCTGCGGGGCGACACGGTGGCGTACACCGGCAACACCGGCCGCTCGTCGGGCCCCCATCTCCACTACGAGATCCAGGTCAAGGGCCAGCCGGTGAATCCCCACAGCTACATCTGGGAAGAGCCGGGTCCGGCGGTCGCCAAGGCCGGCGGTCGGCGCTGACCGCGGGACCGAGTCGGGACCCGGGGCGGTCAGGCCCCGCGGTGCTTCCGCAGGAACTCCAGGCAGACCGCGTTGAACCGCTCCATCTGCTCGATGAAGTGCAGATGGCCCGCGTCGGGGATCGTCACCAGCTCCGCGCCCGGGATCCGCGCGTGCAGCTCGCGCGAGGACGCGGGCGGGACCAGGATGTCCTCCGCGCCGGTGGTGAGCAGAGTCGGCACCCGGATCTCGCCGAGGCGCGCGGTGGTGTCGTGGCCCCGGATCGCATCGGCCTGGCGCGCGAGCCCCTCGTAGCCGGTCGGGTAGGGGTAGGCCAGCGCGCGCTCGATCCAGAAGCGGATGAAGTCCGGCCGCTCGATCATAGTCTTGCGGCAGAGGAGCCAGGGCATGACCGCGCGCACGTTCTCCTCGCGATCGCCGCGCGCCTTCACCGCGAGCAGGGTGTCGATCAGGAAGCGCCCGTAGGCGTCGATGACGGGCGCGGTGCAGTGGAGCTGGAGGGTCCGGACCCGCGCGGGGTGCCGCAGGGCCAGCTCCTGCGCGATCATGCCGCCCATCGAGGCGCCGCAGATGTGCGCGCGGGTGACGCCGAGGGCGTCCATCAACCCCACCACGTCCGTGGCCATGCCGGGGATGGTGTAGGGCCCCTCCGGCACGTCGCTCTGCCCGGCGCCGCGGTTGTCGAGCGCGATCACCCGGTGGTCGACAGCGAGGGCGGGCACCTGGAAAGCCCACGCGGTATGATCGCCGCCCCAGCCCATGATCAGCACCAGCGGGGGCGCGTCGGGCGCGCCGGTCTCCTCGTAGAAGAGGCGGACGCCGTTCGCGCCGACGGTGGGCATCGCGATCAGGCCGAGACCGCGGCGAGGATCTCGCTCAGCTCGGCGTGGGTGCCCGCGTCGAGCGCGGGCGCGGGCGGGCGCACGAGGGCGGAGGCGATCCAGCCGCGCCGCCGCAGGATCTCCTTGCGGATGCCGACCGCGGTGCCGGGCGTGGCGCCCGGCTGGCTCTCGTAGCGGATCAGCGGGAGCCAGCGGTAGAAGAGCGCGCGCGCCTCGTCGCGCCGCCCGGCCACGAAGTGCTCGCGGATCGCCCGCAGCGCCTCCGGGTAGGGGAAGCCGGTCATGGCCCCGTCCGCGCCGCGCGAGAGCTCCTCGAAGAAGTAGACGCCCCCGAGGCCGCCGAAGATCGCGACCCGGCTCCCGAAGAGCGCGCGCAGGCGCGTGATCTTGGGCAGGGTCGGCGGCTCCTCGAGCTTGACCGCCTCGATCGCCGGGATGTCGGCGCAGACCTGGGCGATGAAGGGCGCCGGCATGTTGACCTGGGTGGTGACCGGCTCGTCCTGCAGCACGATCGGCAGCCCGGTGGCCGCGGCGACGATGCGGTAGTGCTCCGCCACCGTGTCGAGGTTCTTGAGGCCGGTGGGCGGGGCCACCATGAGCGCGTCGGCGCCGTGCTCGCGCGCCATGCGGGCGAAGGCGGTGGCGAGGTGGGTTCCCGACGCGGACACGCCCACCGCGACCGGCACGCGGCCCCGCACCTCCTTGACCACGGTCTCCACCACGCGGCGGCGCTCCTCGTCGGTGAGCCGGTGCGCCTCGCCCGCGATGCCCAGGATGGTGAAGCCGGTGATGCCGGTGGCGAGCGCGCACTCGACCAGTCGCGGTAGGCCCTCGCTGTCGACCGCGCCGTCCTCCCGGAACGGGGTGGCGAGGATGTGGAAGACGCCGGACCACGCGATCATGACGGTTGAGAGCTCCCCCTCACCCTGCCCTCTCCCCCGAGGGGAGAGGGGGAGGGGAGTTAGGCGCGGACCTGGCAGGCCACCCAGTGGCCGGGGGAGACCTCCTTGAGGACCTGCTCGTTCTCGGAGCAGGAGGGGACCCGGACGGGGCAGCGGGTGTGGAACCGGCAGCCGGAGGGCGGCTTGATCGGGCTCGGCACGTCACCCTCGAGCAGGATGCGCTTGCGCTTGACCGCGGGGTCGGGGATCGGCACCGCGGAGAGCAGCGCCTCGGTGTAGGGATGCTTCGGGTTCGTGTAGAGCTCCTTGGCGGGAGCGATCTCCACGATCTTGCCGAGGTACATGACCGCCACCCGGGTCGAGATGTGCTCGACCACC